>JBGCFA010000040.1:0-9591 GCA_045106675.1 Bacteroidia bacterium | reverse complement strand
GGTTTAGGCTAATCGATCTCTCAAAAAGTTTCGAATACTTTTCTTGGTAAAGAAAGCTTCATTTCCTTTTGCCTTTTCGTCATGGATCTCTTGGGCGAGATGATTGATGTCAGGGTTTGTCATTTGAAAGGCAGTACGAATAAAATCACCTAAGATTTGAGCATCGCAGAGGTTGCCTTGGCCCCCAATACTGAGGTCGTCAACTATGATACTAGCGGCAGCTTTGATTTTTTCTTTAGTAATCATTTTTATGGGATTAAGTGGTTAGTGTTTCGATATAATGGGGCTACTATAGCGCTTGATATTTCCATTGTCATGTAGGGCAAAGATTTGGGAGTCATGGATGTGCAAATCTTTGATAACATCAAGATTATAAATACCTTTTTGCTCCCCCTCGATTATCTGCAAGAGAAAAGCGGTATCAAAGTCCCAAATCAATATATCTCCTTTATTGGTGCCTCCAAGGAGTAAATTGTTGGCTCGATCGTATCGCAGACAGTAGAGGGAGTTGGTCGTAGGATTGTCATAGGTTTGAAGCTTTTGACCAGTCAAGTCCATGGCGACTACTTCTGATCCTAAAGATGCGATTAAGCGTTCTCCGAAGGAGTGATAAAAAACTTGGTTGATCTCCTCCTCATTGTCAGGCAGTAAGTTGCTCGTACTATCACTCTCTATATCATACAGCCATAATGGACCTTCGCTGTCTCCCAGTAAAACTTGTTTGCCGTCGGGGGAGATACTGAGGGCATAGACATCCCAATCTGCTTCAACGCTATTCAAAATGCTATCCTCTTGCGTATCCCAAATCGTAAGTATGCCGTCATCCTCATTATAGGCGACCAAGCGATTTGCCGTCGGCTTGAAATCCATGAGGCTAAATGGGCCTTCTGCGCCGAGTAATTGCTTGTAAACGATCTTTTTGTTTAGATCCCATATCGTCACATCTCCTCCTTCATTGGCATTCATGAGATGGTTGCCGAGGGGAGTGATGGCTAGGCTTGATATTTCATTTGCTAATGTTGCCGATTGCCAAGTCGGTTCATTAGCTAGATTGGCTGAGCTAAGATCCCAAGTGCGCAACTCCTTTTCGGAGGCTTCGATTAATTGATGGGTTTTGGGATTAAAGAGGTTGTTATTCGTAGAGGCTTGCAATACTATTTTAGGGATCATCTGATCAAGGTTCCATACTTGTAGTTTGGCTCCTCCGCTGAGAGCTAACTTATTACCATCTGAAAAAGCAACTGTGTGAATCGATTCTCTCTGGCCTGCAAGTGTATAAAGCAGTTTTTGGCTCGAAAGATCCCAAATGAGGGCTTTGCCGTTTTCTAATCCTGAGAGCAGATATTGGCTGTCAAAAGAAGGGCTTAGACTCAGTACTTTGGCTTCTGTTTTGGGAAAACTGGCAATGATGCTGTCTCCAGTAAGGTCCCATTGGGTAATCGGATCATTATGGCCTACGGTAAAGTAAGATTTTCCGTCAGGGTGAAAACAAATGCTCAAAATGATGCTCTTGATCGGTTGGCGGATTAGGGCTGGATTGTCCGATTGCCATTCCCATAGACTGAGGATGCCTTTGGTGCCACCACTCATGATCGTCTTGCCATCAGGCGAAAGTTTGAGGCTTTTGATAGAAGCGGAATGATGCTCACTCTCTTTGACTAGGCTAAAATCAGTAAGACTCCAAACTTTGAGATGGCCCATTAGATTGGCACTGATGAGAAATTGATTGTCAAGCGAAAAAACGGCTTGGCTAAGCGGAGCGCCGTGGTCTGGAAATTTATGGATCAGGGCACCTTGCTTGGCGTCATAAAGGTAGAGGTGCTTATCCTGACAGGCCATCGCTAGTAATTTGCCGTCATGCGACAAGGCAAGATCTATGACTGCTGCTGGATGAGGGATACTAAATAGAATCGTACTATCTGCGGCATTTTGTTTGATCAAGAGACCGTCATAATCCCCACTAAAGATAAATTGATTGTCAATAGAGAAGATGGCCTCAGAAAGTCTGTCTTGGTGTGCGTTGAATGAATTTTGATAGAGAAGATGCCTGCTTTGCAATATTTCTCTGCACGTTTTAATGGCAAGTAGATTCTGTTTTTCACTCAGTCTGCAAGCTTCTTGGGCAAATTGAAAAGCTTGAGTTGCATCAAAATTTCGATACTCTAAAGCCATCGCAGTCTTTTCTGCAATCTCTTTTTGTTTTTTTACTTGGGTGTTTTGATAAAAGGCAAAAGCTAAGGCAATACTTAAAACCAGGATGATCCCGCTGGTGATAATCGTTCTGCGACGCTTGGCTAAATAGAGGTCTCTTTGCCCTTTTTGCAGATAGGCTTGCGTCTCAGTGGTAATATTTACTTGCCCTAAGTAGGGACGGATATAATCGAGATCGTCTTCAGTAAGAATGGCCTCACGATCATATCTTTCCCGAATAAATTTTTCGACCTTACGACGAGTCCGAGCTTCCACAGAGGCTTTTTCATAAATCTGGCGGGCGATGGTGTCGTGTGAAAGTTCGTATTGCATGAGTTGCTAGCTAAGGAGGAGCGTTCCTTTGGTAAGGATAAGAAAAAGAGACAAGGATCAAAATAAATTGACCCTTGCCTAAGATCGCTATTGCATAGATTTTAAGAGGGCATCGGCATATACTCTGCCTTGGCCTTCTCCTCTGAAAAGGTCCAATGCGTCATCGCGTCCCAAGGTATAAAGCAAGGTCTGCTTACCCACAGGGGCGTATGCGAGCACAAGGTCAAGCAGGAAATTATAGGCGCCGCGTGTTTTGCCTTGGGCCAGAGAATCATAATTATAGCCGGCAAATGCTTTACAATCAACCACTTGGTTGAGGTTATTGACGTAGCTATCGCCTACGATCACTTGGCAGCCGGCCGACCATGTCGAACGATTGGCTGAGCCCATACCGGACCAGTGGATGTTAATGGTGGGATTGGGTTTGTCGAGTCCTTTGGCGATATCGGCATCAGACAACTTCTTGTCCCGATCTTGATCGCGAAAAACCAAGACTCCATTAGTAGCAGGACGGAGCGCTTTATAGGTCTTCTTGGCATTAGAGATCATATGCCAGCCATAGCGGTAGATATGCTGACCCTCTACGAGGAACGCTTCTCTTCGGCTGGAGGACTTTTTGGTACTAGGGTCAGTTGAACCCCAAAACTTAAAAACCAGGCCATTGATCAAGAGGAAGAAAATATCATCGTTGATACGACCACCTTTAGAACCACGTCCGCCATCTTTGCTGCTATCCTGATCACGACGGATGCCCACAAAGTGAATCTCCTTGGGATCAAAATTCCAATCTTGGATTTTGAGGGTGTCGCTTTTTTGTGGATAGTTTTTGACAGCTTCGATGACAGGGTGCGGATGAGTGAGGTGATGCTGTTTGACTTTGTTGAGTACGCCAATCCACGTACTATGCTCTTGACTCGCTGGCTGACTTGCAGCGGCCCACCACTCACAGACTTTGCCTGCGGGCCAAGCGTTGATGAAGCTCCAAGTTTTGGGACCGACTACGCCATCAGGTTTTCCAATAGAGGCATCGCCATTGATCGTGCGGACATACTCTTGAAAAAGACGCGTTGCCGAAAGGGTAACATAGTCAAAAATGCCAGTGGGAGCATTGAGCGGCATGAAGCCTGCGGTATGAAGGAAGCTCTGCAGTTTTTCTACTTCATTCCCACTCAACTCATTGACATCGTACCATCGGTTGCTCTCGCGGAATTTGGTGCGAGACTCCGGGAAATTGGGCATCGCTTGGTGTAAAACACCTAACAAATTGGAAATGTTGGCTTTTTTGCCACGATCGACAGAGCCGATCTTTAAGATTGCCATAATGTGATTCGTTTTAGGGTTTAGGCTATGATTGTTGGGCTTGGGCTATAATATGTTGGGGCAGGGCGATGTCTAGATTGATGGTGAAGCAACACCAGTCGTCGCTAATTTTGTTGTCATCTTCAAACATAAAAATGTTGCGGTCTCCTCTAATACTAGCCTGAATGAAATGTTTAATGTCCAAGCGTTCGGTCGTGACCAAGAGTTTGAAGATGGAAGTGCTTGTTGGGTTTTTTATACTCAAGCCAATGGCTCGATTGGTATTGGACCAAAGCAGTTGCTCTACTTTGCTAGTATCATTATGCTCTTCTGGACGAAACACTACTTCGCCTTCATAAGATTGGATTGCGTAGTCATCTTGAAAGTGTAGTAAGTAGCAATACAAGTCCTGGGTAACCCTATTGAAGGTCAATACTGGACGCATACGGGAACCCACCATGCCATTGCCGACTTTGAACTTCGTTGGATCAAATTCGATCTTATGTCTGCTAAAGTCCAGAAACTCTGTGATGCTCACTGCTTCCGCTTCCTGTTTGTCTAATTCGGTTTGTGGGTCTTTTTCGCGCAGAACCAATGCTTCAGGCTTATGATCGATGAGTTCCATACGGAAGTCTAAGCATGACTTGATGTTAGAATTAGGATTGCTGAGTTTCAGGTTACGCTCCCAATTGACCACTTTGGACAAATCAAAAATGAGGAAATCCTCAGGATTGTCATCTGTCTTGGCAATGCTCTGTAATATTTGATTCTTTTTTAGATCGACCAATTCATAATTCCGGCCAATCGTATTGATCATCAGGCCGGCACTCGCTTTGTCATCTGCTAGCAGAATGTTACGTGGAATCGTTTTGTCGGAGGCGTTCCAAGCTTTGATGAAGGCCGCTTTATCGCTGTCGCTACCTTCTAACCAAACTAAAGCTGGAGCAGCGGGTAAACTCAATAATACAGCTTGATAGTTCTCCGCAGGATCTAAAGAAATGCTTTCATCCGCAACCATTGTACCGCTTGCTGCGTCCAATTTTTGGAATTGGAAAGAACTCTTTTGGGCACCAATGCCTGTCAACTTAGCCTGTCCAATGCTTTCTTTGGCTTGGTTTTGTATGGAGATCAGGATTGGCTTTTCTGACTGGGCTGGTAATCCATGGATAGCGCCACATTTGACGTGCCAAGTCGTCGTCATTTGCAAGGTCAAAGGATCTGCTTTTTCCGAAGCTTCTAGATCATAAAGGACTTGTGAGCCAATGGTTTCATCACTTAAAAACTTGGTATAGGGATTAAATCCTCCGATCGTTTCAAACTGAGGTGTTTGTTCAGCACCTACACGCTTCACTTGGGCACGAGTGCGAGTGAAAAGGTCGGTATAGTTTACCTCGCTGTCCTGCGAGAGGGTCGTGATCAAATTGGTGGTAAAAATGCCTCCTGCTAGCATATCTCCGGCAACTTGGACGCTTTCGCAACCTGCCAAAGCGATGTGTGGAGCTATGGGGACATTGATCTCTGCTTGAGTATGATAGTCGCCATAATAACTCTTAATATCACGCTTTTGATCGCCAGAGAGGGGATGCATACGACTCTTGATCACCTCATCCATATCTCGTGTACCTCCGCCTGAGTGGCAGCAATCCTGCGAAACGATGATAGAAGGACTCCCCAGCTTGGCGTTACGCATTTCATCGATGGTAGCAACTTCTTTGATAAGCCATGCCATCTCTTTATCTGCGATATGACGATGTCCATCTGCTTCAGATTCCCAATAAGTAACCATAGTCTGGTCTTTGCCATTAGGGGCAAAAGGGAGAAATTCTGTGGCAGTTAATTCTTCAGAGCCATGACCACTGAAATGAAACCAAGCGACATCATTAGCTTGAGCTTTAGTGAGATGATCCTTGAATCCTGAGATGATATTGTTGTAGGTGGCGTTTTTATCTTCCAGACGTAGGATGTGAATATTGTCTTTGTCTTCACGACTGAGGAGGTACTGTTCAACTTGATCGAGATCTTTGATACAGCCTCTTAAATCAGTAATCCCAGCTGGGTAGTCATTAATACCGACCAGTAAAACATAGATTTGGCGTTCGGTGGAACCGTCTGGACGAGGGCCTATCGGATCCGGATCTGGGATGATAGGTTTTTTAAGAGGATCGCCTGTCTCAGAGGTATTGGCACTTTCTTCATTAGTTCCGGTTTCAGCATCATCTTCAGGCATATCACTCATAACAATTGAGCGTTCTGCGAAGCCGGATGGAGGATCGAGGGTCAGGATGTTGGAAGCGGGCGTTTTCATATTTGTCTATGTTGAAAATTAGGGCATATGAGATTTTTAGTCCTTTATGTTTTTAGGGCTGCCACTGGCTAAGTTTTTCTAAAAAAGCATCTTTCCTACGACGAGAAACACTGATCGCTTTGCCGTTGCTCATCAATACATAGCCTCCGTCATTGCGGATAAACTCTGTCATGTGCGTAAAGTTGATGAGATAGGAATGGTGGACACGGCAAAATTCTTTTTCTTCTAATAGGGCCTCCGCCCAAGAGAGCGTCTTGGTTAGTTTGATTTCTTTATTGGCCTCTTTGAGATGAAGAATGCAGACATTATCATCGGCACTGAAGTAGAGTATTTCGTTTAGGTCGATAAATAGCTTTCCGGTCGCGATAGGGAAGCCCATTTTAGTATTTGTAGGCGCTGTGGATTGGGTCGATGCTTGTCCTCCTAACTTTACTCTTGCCTTGGCCACGGCATCCATCAATTCGTCAATGTCAATTGGCTTTAAGAGGTAGTCAAGGGCATTGTTTTTGATAGCTTCGATGGCATATTCATCATAACTAGTGGTAAATATGGTTTCAAAAGTAGGATGCTTGATTGCTTTGAGAACATCAAACCCACTCATGTCCCCCAATCGAATATCCAAGAAGATCAAATCTGGCAAGTTGCGTTTTATCGCTTGAATAGCAGTTTTTCCATCTGTGCATTCAGCAATGATTTCAACTTCCGGGCAGTTTTTATTCAACTTATAGCGTAAGTTTTCCATGCCAGAGGGTTCATCTTCAATCAATATGGCGCGTATGCTATTCATGCTTTCTTTTTGTGCGTTAGGGGTATTCTCAAAATGACTTTGGTGCCGATTGCTTGATCATTATCGTCGTAGAGATCAACAATTTCGACGTGCTTACCTTTTACTCGCCCCATTGATTTGAGTCTCTCGTAGGTGATTTGCATGCCTTGTGATTTTCTTTTCTGTCCCAGAACGGAAGAAGCCTGTAACTCTTGAGATTTCACTCTGCCAACGCCATTGTCTTCGATAGCTATCAGTAAATCTTTGCCATCTTGACTCAGTCTAATCAAAAGAGTTCCTGCTTCTGATTTTGGTTTCAGTCCGTGCCAAATGGCGTTCTCGACATAAGGCTGTAAGATCATGGATGGGACTTGTATACTGTTGGTATCTATTTGTTTATCGGCGATGACTTCATAGGCAAGTTTGTCTCTGAAGCGCAATTGTTCCAAGGCAAGGAAATGCTCGATAGTGCCAAGTTCATTTGCTAAACTGGTAAAGCTTTGGCGAGAGCTATTGAGTATTTTTCTGGAGAACCGAGAAAAATGGATGAGGTATTTGGCCGCTGCCTCCTTCTGGTCTTGGTTCACTAGATTTTCGATCGCATTTAGGCTATTGGAAATGAAATGTGGATTAATCTGAGCTCTTAAAGCCTCCATTTTTGCGCTCAAGCGTTTTTTCTGGAGCTGCTGATAGAGGAGTAAAAAGACCAGTGTCGCTATCAAAAATATTCCAGCACCAATGATTTGTTGGATCAAACGATTCTTACTCTCTTGGTTGATAATCTCCTGATTCTCAATTTTTACAATCTGTTGATTAAGCCCTTTTAGGTCATCGCCTATATTATCGATGATTTTACCATAAGAATCGTTAATAAAATTGTCGATGGAAGTATTTAAAATACCATCGCAGGGGACTTTAAGGCTAGTGTTGCGGTAATCACACAATTCAATGATGCTAGGCACCATATCTCGTGTGGTTTTTATCTCTCCAACCTTGCTAGCGTAGTTAAATGCCTTATTGTAATTGCTGATAGCAGAATCTGAGATTAGAATTCGTTCAGCATCACTTTTGACATAAAAGAGTTGAAGGTAGAAGGCAACACCTTTTTGATTGTAAAAGATGTGTTTATCCTTATTATCTAGTTGCAGACCTATGTTTGCATAGTCGATAGATTGAATACGATATTTTTCTATTCCATTGCTCAAGTCATACTGCCTAAGCCGTAGGAGTGAAATATTTTCATAAAGACGAGATAGGCTATTGTTGTCCTTGAGGCTATCAGCATAGATGATGCATTTTTTGAGAAGGCTATCTGCCGATTCATACCGCTTTTGCTTAATGTAGAGTAAGCTTAGATCAGACTGTAGTCTCAAAAAGGCGGCAGACTCATTTGTCTGTTGATAAACTAGGTGTGCTTCAGTATAAAATTGTTCTGCTTTTTCAATCTCTTTTCGGGAATAATAAGTGGTTCCCATTTCATGCAATATATTCGCTCTTAATTTGAGTGAATCGCTACTCTCTAGCCGCTTGCTTTCTACAATGCTCAATGCATTGCTAAAGTAGTTTTCTGCGGAGTCTAGTTCCGCTTTGCGTCGATATAGATCTCCAATCTGAATATTAGAAAGGATATTCCAATAGGGGTTATTTGCTTCTTCAAAGAGCCGCTTACTGAATTGCGCATAAAAAAACGGCCGATCAATCCCTTCTTTATCAAATTCTTTTCTGCCTAAGATGAGCGATAGGTAGTAAAAGCTAAGTCCTCTTTTAAAACTCAGGTTCTTTTCGGTAGCAATTTTGTTGGCTGCTGTGGCATAACGAAAAGCGGCTTGTTCGTCATGGTTCAAGACTCGATCGGTATAAAGCAATAGGCTATCGAGTTGCTGATTTTTGTTTATTGTCTGACTAAGACTAGCTATGACACTGTCTACTTGACTATAAACTTCAATATTTGAATCAGTGTTTTCTGTGCCAAAGCTAGGCCTAAAATCATGAGAACTTAGTTGGGTACAGGCGGCCAAGCTAAGTGCGGCAAAAACCGATAACCACCATTTGGTGATAGTGATCTTAGACGTTGATGAGGCAAGGCTTTTCATTCCGATTAGTTAAACTAACTTGATTTCAATATAATTTTAATATTGAAAATAAATAGTTTCTCTGACTAGGGGGTAAATACGGTAATTTGTCAAAGGATGCTTGATCTCCGTCTGAGCATCTATGCCTTAAATAAGCTTAATATCTTGAAAACTTCAATCCATATGAGGTGGTTGCACAAATTGAGACTGTAACGGGCGTATAATTCACTAAAAGTGGTTAGTGGCTACATTTGCTTAAGTTTTTTTACTTAGAAAAGTAGCTAATGCCAATTAGCACATCTAAATAGCCCGTTACCAGAGCAAAGCCCATACTTACCGATTAAGCATGGTATAAGCCAGGTCTGAAATGCTTTTTGGGATCATAAAACAGAATCCTATGAAAGTATTTTACTATAAGCTTCGCTATCTACGCATTTTGATGATTGTGATGAGTTTGATTGCGATGATTGGCTTAGGCATTTTTGTCTATCCCTATTTTAGGAACGAGGCGGCCATTCCAACTTCTGAGTTTAGCGACTTTCCTCAAGACACTCAAATGCAAATAGAGCCAAAGTCTGTTTCCTCTGTTCCTGAATGATTCCAACATTTGAGAGATAGGGCCTGTC
>JBGCFA010000004.1:0-6281 GCA_045106675.1 Bacteroidia bacterium | reverse complement strand
GATGCTATTATTCATCTAGCGGCCCAAGCTGGCGTCAGACCTTCTATCAAGGCTCCAGTGGTTTGCCAAGAGATTAATGTCAATGGTACTCAAAACATGCTAGAGTTTGCTCGTTCGCGTGGAATCAAGCAGTTTGTCTTTGCGTCTTCTAGTAGCGTATATGGCATCAATCCTAGAGTGCCTTGGGCTGAGTCTGATCATGTATTACAACCGATCAGTCCTTATGCGAGCTCAAAAGTTTGTGGAGAATTGATGGGGCATGTATATACGCATCTCTATGGTATTCGCTTTTTAGCGTTGCGCTTCTTTACGGTTTATGGCCCTCGCCAACGACCCGATCTTGCCATTCATAAGTTTGCCAAGAAAATGATCGCGGGGGAAGAGATTCCCGTTTATGGTGATGGTAGTACTCGACGAGACTATACGTTCGTCGCAGACACGGTAAAGGGGATCGTAGCAGCGCTAGACTATGAGGATAGTATGTATGAAATCATCAACCTCGGCAATCATAAGACGGTTAGTCTCGCAGAAATGATCGAAACTTTGGAAAAAGTATTGGGTGTCAAAGCGAACATCAATCGCCAGCCAGAACAGCCAGGAGATGTGCCGCAAACCTATGCAGACATTTCTAAGGCTAAAGAATTACTCGGCTATCAGCCTCAAACTTCATTTGAAGAAGGGATCAAATCCTTTTACAATTGGATTCAAAGTAGATCTGCTGCCGGAGTATTTTAAGACTGAAGATTTAGGATTTTAAGATCCTTTGATATAAAGCCGCATATTCACGAGACATCGATTCTCTTGAGTATGCGGTTTCTACTTTGGCTTTGGCTCTCTGAGCTTTTGCTTTGGTGAGCTCAGGACTTGTCAATACAGCGTTCAAGTTTTCCGCTAGATCCTCTGCAACTTTTGATTGAAAGAAAGTTACTTCCTGTTCGCCGAACATATTGGTATTGGCCGGAATATCACTACATACGATCGGACAGTCAGTATTGGCCGCTTCAAGGAGCATGATAGACATGCCTTCTAGTTCTGAAGGGAAGATAAAAGCATCCGCTTCTTGTACTAATCCTAATAGGGTTGGTTTGTCGCTGATATACCCAATAAAATGAGCGTTTAAGCCTTTAGCTAGATCTAGAATTTGTTGTGAGTAGTCTTTCATCTGGTCCATATCTCCCGCGATTACGATAGGACCGCTGTATTGCATTTGCTTCAATGCAGCTAAGAGGGTATGTAAACCTTTGAGCGGAATAATCCTTCTTGCTGCAAAAAAGAGATAGTTGCCTTCTACCTGATGATCTGCTAATATCTGACGGGTAGAGACCACATCAACCGGAGTATCAAGATCCACACCGTTAGGAATAAAGCTGACCTGCTGTTGGTAAGCCTCTTCAAAATATTCTTGATGCGCTTTGGAGATCACCGTTGGGATGCCGCGTTTATGCATATACATCTTTTCGGCGATTCTGAAATACCGTTTTCCCAACCCTGACCATTTATCATTGAGGTAGGGTAGGGCATGAGCCGTAGTAATAGTTGGAAACTTACGGCTCAATAAAGGCGCAAAAAAAGCAGCATCGATTTTATGTATATGAACCAAGTCATGATTGCCCTTACGCCATAAATGCAAAAAACAGCGGAAATAAAACCAAAAGACTCCAATCCCTTTAATGGGCGTCTCTGGAATTTGGACCACCTTTACATTTTCGAGGTGCCCCACTGCATCTGGGTGAGAATAACAATAGATAGTAAAATCAAATTTATGCTGTAGCTCTCCCAAAATAGCTTCTACTACTCGGCTTGTGCCTCCTTTGGAAGGGAAATACTTAACGCCAAAAATTGCAATCTTTCTTTTAGTAGGAGTTGAGGTAGACGAATTTGCCATTTATGTGTTGTGTCTGTCGAAGAATGCAGCTGCCAATAATGTCCAAAGGCAAAGCATTTATTTTTGTGTCGAATTTTCCGGAAAGCGAAAAGACTCATTTATGATAGTTCACTTTTTCCGATTGAAGTAAAGTTCGTATTATTTATGCTAAAAGTGAGCCAGTTTTTGCTCTAAAACTATCGTCTTGCAAAACTTTAGTCTGAGCGGTTTATTCCCTCCCAATATTGGTAGTAATTGGATGCTGAGTGCTTTTTTTCTAAAACTTGCAGATCCTATACAACTTTGTCTAAAAAAAGGAACAATCTTCAATAGAGGAAGGGAGGGCCATTTCATGGAACGCTAAAAATGCTTGTTTGGTGGCAAAATAAAGGCGAATGGATATATATCGTCATATCTGATGATTTATTTAGGATACAACTATTAGAGGTCAAGAACATAGCATAAAGACCAGCTTTTCAAGGATGTAAGGATTTGATGAAAAATTGCGGTGAACGATGACTGCGCTTGCGGTTTCTCGCTAAAAAACTGTGCTACCAATTCAATTTAACCGTTGCATACCCAATATGTGCGATTGGCACCATTTTTTCTTGAACCCAGTAGGCAAAAGTATAGATTAGCGCTTATTATGTAACTCGCTATAACTAGCTAAGTCATAAAAGCAAGGGGGTTAATTGGTGAGTTTGGGGATGAATTTCACTATTTAGTTGTTTATGCTACATTATTGTAGTTGGTAATTGCATCATTGGTTAATGTAATAAAATTGGAAAATTGCCTATTTTTATTTTATTTGTGTTTAACCAATCATTTGTACACCAATCCATAACCTTCCTTGCTCAGTTATTTGCGTTTACGCCTCAACTTATAGGTGTAAACACCAGTGTATGCATGGCCCAATAGATTATTTCGACACACGATCTATCGGTTCTTTAGGATTACCATAATGAAAGTTAGGAAGCAACGGATTATTTTCTCGTACCTTCTTCTTGAAATCGTCTTACTCAATTTGTCGTTTTTCTTTACGGCACAGATCAAATATGGGCATGAGGTAATCTCTATGATTACTTATCTACTCCCATTACTGGCTGTATTTAATATCAGTTGGATCATCGGAATTATCACCAACGGATCTCACGACTACTATCTTCAAAACACTCTTCGGATAAGACTCCAAGATCAATTTAAGATCATGATCATCTTAGTTGGTATCGCTTCTCCGATCATACTGTTGTTTTTTCCGCGAGTATCTAGATTCTTAGTCTTTGGTACCTTCCTGATGTTTTTTACTCTCACTTTTGTTGGTTTTTGGATCAGTATTAGTTGGAAATGGGATCAGTTTGGGACAAATAATTCGGTTATCAAAGGAACTCGATTGCTAGTCGTAGGGGCTGGCGCGCCGGGTTTACGGGTGCACTCCTTCGTAGAACGAAATAAGCATTTAGGATTTCAAATGATCGGCTATCTCGATGATAAGACCTTTCATACACCAGCTGGACCTGTTTTGGGTAAAATCAAAGATTTGTCTCAGGTGTTAGATGACATTGAGGTGGACGAAGTCGTCATTGCTTTACCTGGACATCACCAGGCTGCAATCAATTCTGCTATTGAAACGGCAGATCATTGGGGGGTGCGTGTCAGCCTCATTCCCGATTTCATTGAAAGTCAGGCAATATTTTATCAATCAGAAACTCGTCAGGTAGGTGGATTACCTGTAATAGAGTTGCGCAAAACTGCATTGGACAATATGGTCAACTATCTCATGAAGAAAAGTTTTGACTTGGTTTTTGCCACCTTAGCTTTGATCGGCTTAGTGCCTGTCTTTGCACTGATTGCCTTAGCCATTTATATAGATGATAAAGGGCCTGTATTTTACAAACCCTCTCGTAGAGGTCAAGGCAAAGTGGTCTTCTCTTGTTATAAGTTTCGTACCATGTATGTCAATTTTGATAGTCAACTTAAAAACACCTCCACCCAATCAGATGATCCTCGGATCACGCGGGTTGGCAAATTTTTACGTAAATATAGCCTTGATGAACTCCCTCAGTTTTTCAATGTACTCGAAGGACATATGAGTGTGGTTGGCCCACGACCACATCGTGTAAGTCTAGACGAAGACATGCAACAGTCCGTCAAAAAGTATATGATCAGGCACTACATCAAACCAGGAATCACTGGTTGGGCACAGGTCAATGGATGGCGTGGTCCCACTGAAACTGAAGAACAACGTCAACAACGCTTCAATCACGATTTTTTCTATATCACTAACTGGAATTTCTTGTTGGATATTAAGATCGTCTGGAGAACCGTATTTGATCGGAAGACACACAAAAATGCTTTCTAACTAAGCACTTAAATATTTTAATAATTATCTGGATGTTGTAGCTTTAGTCCCAAATTAGGACTAAGGCAAAACATGCATGTCAGACAATAAGATTATCTTTTCGATGCAAGGAGTGAGTAAAATCTATCCTCCTAGCAAACAAGTACTCAAAAACATTTGGCTCTCCTTTTACTACGGTGCTAAAATTGGTGTCCTCGGACTCAATGGTGCCGGTAAATCTAGTCTCCTCAAGATTATTGCGGGACTAGATACAGACTATCAAGGAACCATCACTTTTGATAAAGAATACAAAATTGGATTCCTTCCTCAAGAACCAGTCTTAGACGAAAGTAAAACCGTCAAGGAAATCGTCAAAGAAGGAGTAAAACATATCGTTGAAGTCGTCGAAGCTTACGAAGCCATCTGCTTAAAGATGGGAGAAGAAATGTCTGACGATGCAATGATGAAGGTCATTGAGCAACAAGGGGAGTTGTTGGATCAAATGGAACACCTTGACGCTTGGGAACTTGACCATACGCTAGAGGTCGCTATGGAAGCGATGCGTTGCCCGGCAGATGAGACTCCTGTTTCTGTGCTCTCCGGTGGAGAACGCCGCCGCGTGGCGCTTTGCCGCTTATTGTTGAGCAAGCCTGATATTCTCCTGCTCGATGAGCCTACTAACCACTTGGATGCTGAGAGCGTTCACTGGTTAGAACAATTTCTCAAAAATTTCCCCGGTACGGTCATCGCCGTTACTCACGATAGATATTTTCTTGACAATGTTGCGGGCTGGATACTCGAACTAGACAGGGGAGAAGGTATTCCTTGGGAAGGCAACTACAGTTCTTGGTTAGAGCAAAAATCTAATCGCTTAGCGCAGGAAGAAAAATCTGAATCGAAACGCCAAAAGATCCTCAGACGTGAGTTAGAGTGGGCTCGTTCTGCTCCTAAAGCTCGCCAAGCAAAAGGTAAAGCTCGTCTCAGTGCTTATGAATCCCTCTCCAATGCAGAGGTCAAAGAAAAAGAACAACGCTTAGAACTATTTATTCCTCCGGGCCCTCGCCTAGGCGAACAAGTAATCGAAGCCAATAAAGTCAATAAAGGTTTTGGCGATCGCCTCTTAATCGAAAATTTAGATTTCAATATCCCTCGTAATGCTATTGTCGGGATCATCGGTCCCAATGGTGTGGGTAAGTCTACTCTTTTCCGCATGATCATGGGAGAAGACACGGCCGATAGTGGTGAGATTAAGATTGGGCAGACGGTAAAGTTAGCTTATGTTGATCAGAGTCATAAAGACTTAGTGGCTGGCAAGACCATCTATGAGATCATCAGTGAGGGAGCGGACTTTATTTCAATTGGCACTCATCAGATCAATGCGCGAGCTTATCTTAGTCGCTTCAACTTCAACGGTTCTGATCAGCAAAAGAAAGTAGAGGTGCTCTCCGGTGGAGAACGCAACCGTTTACACCTTGCTTTGACGCTAAAACAAGGGGCCAATGTGATCCTTCTCGATGAGCCTACCAATGATATCGACGTCAATACCTTGCGAGCTTTGGAGGAAGCCCTCGAAAACTTCGCTGGCTGTATCATGGTCATTTCGCACGATAGATGGTTTATTGACCGCTTGGCTACACATATCTTGGCTTACGAAGATGATGGCAGTGTCGTCTTTTTTGAAGGCAACTTTAGCGACTATGAAGCCAACAAAAAGGCTCGTCTTGGAGATATTACGCCTAAGCGTCCACGTTTCAAAAAACTCCTTTAAGGGTGTAAGCGGGATCCTTCAGGTGCATAATCTGACGCTCATCGCAATAAGCTACATACACCATTTGGATGCCGGGAAAGGATTCGAACCTCTATCTCTTGAGTCAAAGTCAAGTGTCCTGCCATTAGACGACCCGGCAAAATTAAGTCAGAGTGGCAGGATTCGAACCTGCGGAATACCTCCCGTCCAAGGGGAGTAAGTACGGCCACTGCATTGCACTCTGAATAAAAATAAGCCCCTTTCTTTACGAAAGGGGCTTATATATTTCAGTGATATTTGATTGTCAAATCAATACACCATACCCCTTCCGA
>JBGCFA010000399.1:0-23029 GCA_045106675.1 Bacteroidia bacterium | reverse complement strand
TATCATAGTGATCAGTTGACTTATATCGATGATTATGCCCATCACCCGACGGAGATTGCAGCAGCGATAGATACGGCAAGACGCTTATTTTCGGATCGACAATTAGTAGTGGTGTTTCAGCCACATCTATTTAGTCGGACTAGAGATTTTGCGACTGGCTTTAGAACAGAACTTGCCAAAGCGGATGCTTTACTCTTGATGGATATTTATCCAGCTAGAGAGGAGCCTATCCCTGGAGTGAGTTCAGAGATGCTTTTAGAGGATATGCCCTTGGCGAACGCTAGTATCGTTCCCCGCAGGGATATCATCAAAACTCTAGAAGCAGTGATCAAACTGCCGACGATTTTGCTAAGTCTCGGTGCTGGAGATATCGACCGCGAAGTAGGACGCATAAAAGCGTTCTGCGAAGCAGCCAAAAAAGAGTAGGTCCATGAGAAAACTAACAATTCAAAAATTGAACCAATCAACATTATAACGTAGATGTTTTTGTTGACCCAAACATATAGTCCTCGCTCTGTACCCAAAGGCCGCAACCGTCCCTTGGAGGAAGCGCCTAGTGAGAAAAAGCGCCGTTCGGCACCTAAAAAGGTCGAGATCGGTAAGATCAGCCTGCCATTTAAACAATGGTTGATCTATCCAATTGTGGCCGGAGTGATCTTGGCATTGCTCATGGCGGCAAATAGTTACCATCAAAACCTAGCGCTTTCGAGTGTGACGGTCAAGTTGAGTGCTGGGGCGGAACATCCGTTTTTGGATGATGAGGGAATTATTGCGGCAATTGTCGAGGAGGGGGATACTGCCTTGATCGGCAAACGCTTGGACCGGGCTGAACTGCTCGTACTCGAAAATAAACTGAAAGAAAGTCCATTTGTATTAGATGCGGAACTATACAAAAACTTCCAAGGGGTCTTGACGGCAGAGGTGGCATTGCGCCAACCGATGGCTCGATTGATCAACAATGAAGCGGACTACATATACTTAGACGTAAACGGGATCAAGTTTCCAGATACCGAGCTTCATTCAGCTCACTCCCTGTTGGTACGAGGAGATTTTGACGAAACCGTGAACGATACCTTTGCTTGTTCTACCGTGAGTGATGCGATTTCGGTGATGCAGTTTATTCATGCAGATCCATTTTGGAACGCACAAATCTCTGACATGATTATTCGTCAAAGCGGAGAACTGCTACTGCTCCCCCAGGTAGGCAATCTCGAAATCGAGTTTGGTTACCCTGTGAGGATCGAAGAAAAATTTGCGCTACTGCAAGACTTTTATCGGCAAGCTATCCCCAAAGTGGGATGGAACTACTATAAGTCAGTCAGCTTAAAATTTAAAGGCCAAGTGGTGGCCAAAAAGTAAACCACATATATCAGAGGATCAAAATAAATACGCTACGAGGCTCTTGCTTTTCTCTTTTAACAGTCAAAAGTAGTATTTAAACTCAATTTTTAGCCATGTCTTCAGAAAAAGGATCAACAGAGAAAATCATCGTCGGCCTCGATATTGGGACCACGAAGATTTGCGCCATCGTCGGCAAACGAAATGAGTATGGCAAAATCAACATTCTGGGTTTGGGCAAAGCTCACTCAGATGGGGTTAGTCGTGGCGTGGTCGTGAACATCGAAAAAACCGTTCAGGCCATACGCGAAGCCATCACTGAAGCCGAAAAACATTCCGGCATCAAAATCGAGGTAGTGCATGTAGGCATTGCCGGAGAACATGTGCGCTCTATGCAGCACAAAGGGATCATCACCCTTAACAACCCTGATTTCGAAATCATCCAAAACGACGTCAATCGTCTGCATGAGGATATGTTTAAGATCGCTACCCAGCCGGGTACGGAGATTATTCATGTCTTGCCGCAGGAATATACGGTCGATAGTCAATCTGGAATCATCGATCCAGTAGGGATGTCGGGAGTACGTTTGGAGGGCAACTTCCATATTGTAACCGGACAAATCACTGCCGCTAACAACATATACAAATGTGTAGTGCGCGCAGGATTAGAAGTCGCCGAACTAGTACTTGAGCCATTGGCTTCTAGTGCAGCGGTATTGACTGAAGAAGAAAAAGAAGCTGGAGTATGTCTCGTAGATATTGGCGGAGGAACGACTGATATAGCCGTTTTTGAAAACAATATCATTCGTCATACTGCGGTAATCCCATTTGGGGGTAATATCGTAACCGAAGATATTAAGCATGGCTGCAAAGTCATGAAAAAGCATGCTGAACTTTTGAAAGTTCAGTATGGTAGTGCCTTAGCTGATGCGGTAACGGAAGATGTAGTGATCAGTATACCTGGTCCACGTGATCGGCCCGCCAAAGAAATCCATAAGTCTATGCTAGCGCAGATTATCCAATCGCGTATGGAAGAGATTATGGAATTTGTTTCTGCGGAGATCAAAAATTCTGGCTTTGAAGATAAGTTGGTAGCAGGTATCGTCGTAACTGGCGGAGGCTCTCAACTTCAACATATGAAACAGTGTGTAGAGTACGTTACTGGAATTGATACTCGTATTGGCCTCCCTGGTGAGCATCTCGCTAGTGGATTGGTAGACGAAGTCAACTTCCCGATGTACGCAACTGGAACCGGTTTGGTGATTATGGGATTAGAAGCTGCGGAACATTCTCCAGTAAGGAGTGCGAGCTTTGGCCGCAAAGAGCGTAGTGCTCAGCGTAGCAGTAGCCGCAGTAGTGGAGGTCCTAAAATTAGCTTTATTGACAAAGTAAAGACCTGGTTTGAAAGCACTTTGACCAACACCGGTGAGTTTATCGAATAGACAGACTCTCAAACACAATTTACGACTAACAAACGTTCATTTCCGAAAACTACGGAGCCATGCAATTTGAATTTCCAAGTAATCAATTCTCCATAATAAAAGTCGTCGGCGTAGGCGGCGGCGGCGGTAATGCTGTCAACAGTATGTTTGAAAAGGGTATCGACGGAGTCGATTTTACCGTCTGTAATACTGACCTCCAAGCCCTCAAACTAAGTGAAATCCCTACCAAGATCCGTCTTGGTGCCAATCAAACCGAAGGCCTCGGTGCCGGTGCTAATCCCGAAATCGGGAAAAAAGCGGCCATCGAAAGCCTCGAAGAGGTTCGTGCGGTGTTGAAAGATAATACCAAAATGGTCTTTTTGACTGCGGGTATGGGCGGTGGTACCGGTACTGGTGCTGCTCCTGTTATTGCAGCGATGGCCAAAGAGATGGGCATCTTGACAGTCGGTATCGTAACGACTCCTTTTCGCTTTGAAGGACCTAAGCGCGCCCAATCGGCAGCTGCAGGTCTCGATGAGTTAGAAAAAGTGGTTGATACCTTGATTGTCATTGACAACAATAATCTGCACAAGATCCTCGGATCTAAAGTGAGCATGAAGAAGGCGTTCGGCGAAGCCGACCAAGTCCTTTGTAATGCTGCCAAAGGAATCGCAGAAATCATCACCTCCGAAGGCTATATCAACGTTGACTTTGCAGATGTATGTACTGTGATGAAAGACGGCGGCAAAGCCCTCATGGGTACTGCTGAGGCAGAAGGTGAAGAGCGTGCAATGGAAGCCGTAACTGCGGCTATCAACTCTCCATTATTGGATGATATGGGAGTCAAAGGTTCTCGTGCAGTGATCGTCAATATCACCGCTTCTGAGGATTCTTTGGGTATGGATGAAACCACCCAGATCGTAGAGCACGTGCAAGAGTCTGCTGGTAATGAGGCAAACATCATTTACGGTATCGTATATGATGAAGATATGGCTGATAAGCTTCGCGTAACGGTAATAGCTACTCGTTACAACGAAGTGGAAGAAGTCCAAGAAGCGATGATTGTGCCTCAAGCGCAATTGCAGCAGCCTATCGGTGAGGAACTTGTAGCACCTCAGTCTGATGAGCCAAAACGACTCGATCGTAGCGAACGCCATGCGCGACTCAATAAGTTAAATTCTAAGACCTATGACATTCATGATCCTGAAAGTCTACAAGGTCTCGAAAGTATACCAGCGTATCAACGTAAGCGGGTTACGCTCAATGTAGATGATTTTGATCCCCTCAACCTATCTCGTACGAGTGTAGAAGGAGGAGATCAGGAAAGTAAGTATCGGCTGAAGGAAAATAATTCCTTTCTGCACGATAACGTAGATTGATCCCTTTTATATTTTATCCTTTTTTTTGAAGATTTTTTGCTGTTTAGCAGCCCTCTTTCCATTTGGAAAGAGGGTTTTTTGTTGATACGATATGACTCTAAAACCGATCAACAGTCTAAATCTGTATATTGAATAATAAAAACAGCATGAGGACTTTAGTATGCTTATTATTTGTTTTGGCGTTTTTGCCGAGCGAAAAACTTAGCGCTCAACATTACAAAACAGCAGCTGGTTTGAGGATCGGTAATGGTTATGGGCTGACTGTAGTGCAGGCCATCAACCGCAAGTGGACTGGGGAATTGCTTGTACACAACAATTTTCAATCACAAAACTATGGCTCCTTGATGGTAAGGCGACATCATAGTTTGATGCTCCTAACCCGCTCCGCTAATTTTTATTATGGGGGCGGTTTGCATGCGGGCTTTGGGGCTGAAGCAGCAACTTTCGGAGGGCTCAATGGTGTAGTGGGAGCAGAGCTTACGCTTTTCCATGTCAATATGGCCTTTGATTTTAATCCACATTTTGATCTTGGTCAAGAACAATGGTTTCGACCTTATGTGGGGCTTTCGGCGAGATATGTGATCATTGAAGCCAACTGGAAGGATCGTTGGCAACGCAGTCGTAAAAAGCGGCAACGAAAGCGTTCTAACTATAAAGGGCGCTGAAACCAATCTAGTCTGTCAGGACCCAATTGAGCGTTCCCCGACCAGGGATAATTCTCCTCTAAACTGGGCGCAGCTACTCCCTCTTCTAAAGTCTTAGGGCTGGAATAACGATAGATCGCCTCATAGCAATCTGCGGCGATAAACTGATTGAGGACATTGCTACCCCCTTCGACGAGAATACTAGCGATTTGCTGCTCTTGGTATAAGGTGTTTAGCCATTCAACTAATGATTGCTCTGATGCTGGTTTACTGATAAGCACTTGCCTATTGAGGGCCCGTAATCTGAGCTGAGGCTTTAGTTTATTTTCTCTTCCGAGAACGATGGGTTGGGGAGAACTGCCCGGATATAGTCTTGTATCCAGACGAGGATTGTCAATGTTTGCGGTATTGGTTCCCACTAAAATAGCTTGATGCTCGGCTCTTAACTTATGTGTAAAAATAGCCGCAGAGTAATCAGTGATCTTGGTTGGTACCGCTTGTCCTAAGGGATTGTAAGTTGCGATAAACCCGTCTTTACTCTGCGCCCATTTGAGACTGATGAAAGGGCGATGCTGCGCTTGATTGAAAAAAAACACACGATTGAGCGCTTGGAAAGGCCTTGGATCGGCCGCCATAACTACCTCGACTCCATTTTCACGTAAGCGAGCTACTCCACCTCCTGCCACCAAAGGATTGGGATCGAGGGTGCCAATGACCACCTTGGGTATCTGATGTTTCAAAATCAAATCTGTGCAGGGGGGCGTTTTGCCGTAAATGCAGCAGGGTTCTAAACTGACATATAAGGTAGATTGAGAGAGGAGGGATGCCTGTTTCACAGAACGCACCGCATTGACCTCTGCATGTGGAGTTCCTTGAGAGCGATGATAACCTTCACCAATGATCTGCTGATTCTTGACCACGACTGCCCCGACCATCGGATTGGTTTGGACTTTGGAACCTCCGAGACGCGCTAATTGTAAGCATCTCTCTAGATAGATTGAGTCAAGATCAGGCATAGTATAGGTCACAAAAAAAGGGTAAGAGCCATATCGCGCCGATCGACTTCTTACCGTTGCTACCTTTCGGTCCTGGCGGAGTTCAGAAGGATCTGACCGTATAGTCTTACCCATGGCAAAAGTAAGAAGAAAGCCGTGATTTGCAAGCTAATTTGTGTTCCTTTTTCAGAAAGATTGAAAGAAAGTGATAAGATCTGTGGCTAAGCCCCCAAAAAGAAAGTAGCCATGCTTAAAAAGCATGGCTACAGACAAAATTAGACTTGAAGTTGCTGTTACGAATTAATCGTTGTTGACGACTAATTTTTGTACGTAACGAGCTGCATTTCCATCAGTGAGACTGACTAGGTAGATACCAGACTTGAATTGGCTAATATCAAGTTCGATATACCCATCTAAAGTAGAGGCGTTTTCATCGCGATATACATTACGGCCGGCTAAGTCGAAGATTTCAACTGTAGCGACATCATATTCCATTGGAGTAAATTCGATTACTAACCAATCGTTGGCTGGATTAGGATAAAGCGTTACACTAGGTGTGCCATCAAAACGAGCCGGAGAGTTGCTGCCAAATGGACCTGCAGAAGCACTGCTACCGGAACAATTGGTCGTGATGGTATAACTATAAGAAGTGCTGCGAGCTAATCCACTAAGCTGGATAGAAGTAGCTGTAGTAGTGAATGAGCCACTACCTGCACCACCAGAAAGCGTTACGGTATAGCTATTAGCACCTGCCGCCGCGTTCCATGAAATGTCAAGCTTAGTGTTTTTCTTGCCTTTGGTAGTATAACTGTCCGATACTCCTGTTACGGCATCACAGCTAGCTGGAGGAGGACAAGCAACGCAATCCACACGACCACAATCTACGCCTGTTTCATCAGCGTCTATGACGCCATTGGTACAGTGATCACCACCAGTACCATTGCCGCAACCGTTGGAGTTGAGTAGGCTAGCACGTGAGCCACCTGCATCAAAATAAGCACGCATACGTGTTGATTGCCCTGCTGTATAAAGGTTCATACAAGCATCATAAGAGTAATCCATATAGTTTTGGACCATATCGACAGAGCCACAGCTTACATGACCTAGGGCACAACCGCCATTAGATGCATCAGATTCAGGGGTATCAGAGACAAAATCATCTGCTCCACATGGACCATCACCCCAAATGTGGCGAAGACCAAGATAGTGGCCAACTTCGTGAGTCGCAGTACGACCTAAATCATAAGGAGCAGTTGCAGTACCAATGTCGCCAAAGTATGCATAGTCAACTACGACACCATCAGTAGCGGCGGCACCACCCGGAAACTGAGCGTAGCCAAGAAGACCACTTCCGAGGTTACAAACCCACATATTCATATAGTCTGCAGCTGGCCAAGCGTCAATACCACCTGAGCTATTAAATTTTACGCCATCATTAGAGTAGCTAAAGGAGCGCTTTCTCGTTGAAGTGCGGGTGATACCACTAGTGGCGTTACCATTAGGATCTACGGTTGCGAGACAAAACTCGATTTCAGTATCAGCAGCTTGAGACCAAACATTGTCTGCATCACTATTGGTACGGCGAAAATCCTCATTGAGGATATCGATTTGAGATTGAATCTGAGCAAGACTGAGATTTTCTGTGGAGCTGCGATATACAATATGAACGACCACAGGAATGGTGAGAACCCCTGCGACCCTTTGTCCAGACTGTTGACTACGGCTGACATAATCTTGGGTGAGTCTTTCGATTTGCTCCATCCTCAACTGAAGACTTGGGTCTTGTTGCATCTGGATTTCTAGATAATCCGTAGTAGCACAATTCCGGTCTATAGTTTGAGCCGAAATAAAGCCTGGCAAAATGCAGGCAAGTAATAGTAGAAAGTTTACGTTTCTCATAAAAATTTTTGACTAGGAATAAATGAAACGGCAGGCGTATGGCTGAGTTTGAATGTTCATATTACTCATAATTTAAGGTGAGAATTGCTACGTAATTGAGTTTTTCTTACAGCTTCAAATGAAAAAAGGAGACTTCGTTAGAAGTCTCCTTTTTTGTAAGTCGTTGAATATTAGATCTATATGTCTATGTTGGCGTATTTTGCATTTCGTTCAATAAACTCGCGTCTTGGGGGTACATCATCGCCCATCAAAACGGAGAACAGGCGATCTGCATCAGCCGCATTTTCGATAGTAACACGTTGGAGGGTACGAGTGTCGTAATCCATGGTAGTATCCCAAAGTTGGATAGGATTCATCTCACCCAGGCCCTTATAGCGCTGAATGTGTACCTTGCTTTCGTCTCCAGCCCCTATTTCTGTGATAGCAGCTAGTCTCTCTTCTTCAGTCCAACAGTAACGTTCTTTCTTGCCTTTTTTGATCAAGTAAAGAGGCGGCGTCGCAATGAAGACATGCCCTGCTTCGATAAGAGGTTGTAGATAGCGATAAAAGAGTGTCAACAACAGCGTCCGGATATGACTACCATCAATATCTGCATCCGTCATGATGATGAGCTTATGATAGCGTAGCTTCTCTATATTTAGCTCTTCGTGCTGGCCGATTCCTGTAATGCCTAAGGCTAGGACGATATTTTTTATCTCCTCGTTTTCGTAGATACGAGAAGGATGTGCTTTCTCTACGTTCAAGATTTTACCACGAAGGGGCAGAATCGCCTGATACTTACGATCGCGTGCCTGCTTGGCACTACCACCTGCCGAGTCGCCCTCCACTAGATATAGTTCGCAATTGGCGGCATCTCTACTAGAGCAGTTTGCCAACTTGCCTGGCAGACCACCACTTAGTACGCTACTCTTTTTTTGGACGGCATCGCGTGCTTTCTTAGCTGCATTTCTCGCTTCTGCCGAAAGTAGAACTTTAGAGATGATGAGCTTGGCATCATTAGGGTTTTCCTCTAAGTATTCACTTAGTCTACGTCCGACAATTTGCTCGACGATACCACTTACTTCATTGTTGCCAAGCTTAGTTTTAGTTTGACCTTCAAACTGTGGCTCACCTACTTTGACTGATATGACACAAGTCAAACCTTCTCGAAAGTCCTCACCAGAGATTGGATACTTAATTTTTTTTAGCATACCAGATGCCTCTGCATATGTCTTCAACGTACGGGTCAATGCCTTTTTGAAACCCGATACATGAGTACCGCCTTCATGAGTATTGATATTGTTGACATAGGAGTGGATATTCTCGGTGTAGGAGGAGTTGTATTGAATCGCCACCTCTACAGGAGTGGTTTGCTCTTTGTCAGTCCCTTGGACATATATTGGAGTCTCATGCAGTGGCATGCGACTACTATCAAGATATTTGACAAACTCTCGCAGACCTCCTTCAGAATAAAAGATTTCTCCTAAATGAGTTCTTCCTTCGTTTTCTGGCTTTTCTAAATCTTCTTTTTCAAGCGCTTCTCGAAGGTCAGTAATACTGATGCTTACTCCTCGGTTGAGATAGGCGAGTTCGCGTAAGCGAGAAGCCAAAATATCATATATATATTCTGTCGTGGTAAAGATGCTTCCATCAGGCCAAAAACGAGTTTCCGTCCCTCTGTCATCTGTATCACCAATAACCGTTACTGGTCCTTGGGCTTTACCACATTTGTAGTCTTGTTGGTGGATTTTTCCGTCCCGGAACACTTTTACCCAAGCTTCTGATGAAAGGGCATTGACACAAGAAACCCCGACACCATGGAGGCCTCCAGATACTTTGTAAGTGTCTTTATCAAACTTGCCACCAGCACCTAGGCGAGTCATTACCAGTTCAAGGGCAGATAGTTGCTCTTTTTCATGCTTGTCAACGGGGATACCTCGACCATCATCCCTTACACTTACAGAATTGTCCTCATGAATAAACACGTCAATTTTTTTGGCGTATCCTGCCATGGCTTCATCAATCGAGTTATCGACTACCTCATATACCAGGTGATGAAGTCCTCTTTTGCCTACGTCCCCGATATACATGGCGGGGCGTTTGCGGACGTGTTCGATCCCTTCTAGGACCTGAATATTGCTAGCGGAATAATCCTGCGACTGCTTTCCTGCTTCACTCATTTTTTGGTATCAATGCGTTGAAAATATAGCCTGCTATATTGCTGTCAAATATACGCAAAAATGCCCGAAAAACATAGCGCTAACTGGATAGAAAATCAGCCTTTAATGGCTGATAATCCACACTTTGTCGGTCTCTATCATTTCGCCTTTTTGCCAGCGGATCAGATAAAGCCCCGGACTTAGTTTTAGGCTAGCTACAGGAAGGCTAAATTGCTCGTAAGGAATGTCTGTTTGTACATAAACCACTCTGCCTTGCAGGTCGATAATACTCAAGGCACCGTTCGCCGCAGGCATGACGATGGTCAGGCTTTTGATTGCAGGATTAGGGTAAATCGAGAGTGAGGCCTCCCCTGCAGAACGCTTGTTTTTATCTTTTTTCTGGCCATTTTCGTTTTCATTCCCATTGTTATTGCTTTTACCTTTGTGGGTCAGACCATTAAGAGCGTAAAATGCATTGGGCGTTTGACTAGTTGCCACATAAAATCCATTGGGCAAATAACTATCCAAGATACTTGCCGCTCTAGTAGGCCAAATCACTACCGTGATGCCTTTGCCGCCACCTTTGCCACTGACATCTAAGCGGTAATTATAATCCAAAGTATCACCAGGCGATAATAAAATGGGGGCACCTTGGTTAAAATCTTCTTGGTCTATGGGTAAGGTCGAATAATCGAGTGAATCAGGTACTGAATCCAGCAATGCATAGCGCATCAAAGATTCATTAGGATTGATTGTCCAACTGGATGGCCCATGATTTATGATCCGAGCATCTATCTGCAACTCTAGGTTGCTATCTGCAGAATCAGGAACTTGTACATCGTATAATTCGATATCAAGATTTTGGGCTGGTAATAAATGGACAAGAACGAGAAGAAGAGTGACTAAAATAGAACGCATAAACATTGGCTAATGTATCGGTAGAATAAATTCTAAAGTAGTAAATAGTTAGAGATTGTAGGATAGAAATTGTGCAAACGGTTAATTTAACGATATGAAGTTGTTAAGTAGAATGATTCGGTCAATGAATAAGGAGGAAATTCGCGGATTTCGACTCTTTACTGATCGTATTCAATCTACGAAGTACGACAAGAAATTGGTTGACCTCTTTGACTTACTACGGACTAAAAAATATGAAGAAGGAGATAAAGAGATAGTTGAAAAGCTCTATGGAAAAAATAACGCAAACGCTTACTACCGCCTAAAAAATCGCCTTGTCGGGGATCTCGAAAGAAGTCTCTTATTACAGCACCACAGCTTAGATGATCGAGTTAAAGTGCTGAGATTTAATACATTGGCGAGAATCTTCCTCTTCAAATCTGAATATAAAAGTAGTCATGAATACTATCTTAAGGCTGCAAAACTGGCAAAGAAGATGAATTTTCTTGATTTAGAAATTTCTATCTGCGAAGAGCTACAGTACTTAAGTCAATATTCTGCGGAGGTTGATTTGGAAGACATTATTCGGTATAAAACTGGATTATTAGAATCCTACATCGAAAATCAGCGCATTGATGGACTACTACAATTGATATCCCAGCGTCTCCAGCGCAATAATTTTGATGGCCGTAATCAACAACTTTTTGCAGAGCTAAGTCAGATCCAAAGCTCTCTCGAATTGTTGCCTCAACAACAATCTTCTAGTGTCAAACTTCGAATCAATAAATGCGTTCGCGAAGCGCTTCTCGGTAAGAAAGACTTCTCTACGCTAGAGACATATTTGATCGATAGTTATCAGGAGTATTTGGCAGAGGATATTTTTACCGCCGCTAATCACAAAGAAAAAGTGGTGATCCTTTCTTGGATCGTCAATACCTTAACCAAAAATCGCAGTTTTGAGGCTTCTCAGCAATACACCAATCAATTGGGAGAGGTTTTGCAAGAGCACAATAGACTATTTTACAATCAATATATTTGGACCTATTACCAAGGTCAGGTTTACAACTTCGTTGGAACGGGAAAACTCACCCAAGCCATCGAACTTTTGCAAAAGGTAAAAGCTGAACATCCTCGAGAATCGATCCCGGCTTATGATCTATTCATCGTTTTTAACCTCGCTCGTCTTTATTTTGACTTGAAGGATTATACCCAAGCTACTACTCAGATCAATCTTCTCTTGCATCGAGAGACTTTTCTAAAGCTAGATACTACTTACCAACTGACCGTCAGCTTAGCCGAATTGATCTTACGCATCGAGATGCGTGATTGGGACTATGCCACTCATCGACTCAAAGAGTTTAAGCGTAAGTTTCGTTCTCAGCTCAATGATGAAGCCTATGCTATGGAAGAGCAATTGACGAAGATTTTGCACCTTTTTTGCCGGAATATGAGTTTCCGTTCCGACAAAAAACTGGATGCTTTAGTGGACGCGTTCTTGGAACAAAGCGTCTATGAAGTCGGTAGTAATGAGTTTATCAGTTATAAGGCTTGGATCTATGCTAAAAAGCATCAACGCGACTATTATGGCGTGATCCTCGAATGGCTGAAGCAATAGCGAATGTTCAATAGCCAATGCTGAACGCCCAATATCGAAGGGATTATTAAATCCTTTGATATTGGGCGTTGATTATTGAAGATTCTAAATCAATTCTTGTCTTTTTTCTTTTTGGGAAAGCCAAACTTGTCTTTTAGACCTTTGAGCTTGTTGACCACAGAGTCTCCCAATTGCTCTCTGGCTTTGTCTTCGAGCGCTTTCTCCGCTTCTTTCTTGGCATCATCAGCTACTCTTTGCAGAGAATCCTTGACTTGTTGCTTAGCCGATTCAACGGCACGTCTGGCACTATCTATCGCTTGCTGCTTCGCCAATTCTGCTTGGGCTTTGAGGCTATCTTTGTTGAGCTCTACGTCTAGCCCTGTCTGCTCTTTGAGTTTGTTTTCTGCTATATCAAGAGCTTGATCCTTGACGGCATCACCAGTCCCTCCGCCAGCGCCACTAATCTTGGGTGCTTTAGAGGTCCCGCCAACTAGTAGATTTACGACTACTCTATCGTTTGTTTGTATGGCTCCTCCGCTTAGGTTACCCAGTGCCTGGAACGCTTGGGCCCCGACGCTACCAGAAGGAGCATCTATGGTTACTTTGTAGTCCAAGTTTCCTGCTAGGCTTTGACGCCCACTGAGATTGAGCTTAATGCCCTGATACTCCAACACAATTGGTGCGACAATCAAGAAGCCATCTTCGATCTCAAACTTACCCTGTACATCCTTAAAGTTAAAGTTGCGTAATGCATTCAACTTGGTTTTATCAGCCAAGGCTGTAAACATCGGGGCATCTTTGACTTCACCTTGTTTCAACTGAAAAGAGCCAAGACTATAGAGATTCTCCATAACCGGAGACATATTTTCTTGGAGCGTGCCCTTGATGCCTAGTTCGGTATTGGTGATGCCGTTGAGAAATGCTAAGGCAGGAGCAAAAGCCTGCACTGGACTAAAATATTTGTAAGCATCATCAACACTGAGATCGGAGATGTCGAGGTAAAAGTTATAAGTAGGTTCTTTGAGATTTTGGGTTTCGTACAGACCGTTCATCGCGATTTGGCTCCCAAACATATCAAAACGGATGTTTTCCATACTCATTTGCTCATTCGCCACATTGATTTTGCCATTGAAGCCTTTGAGGATGAGATCATCATAAAGGACTTCTTGGGCGCTGGCTTGGATCACCATGTCAAGATAATCAGGCACGGGAATTACCTCCCAAGGCTCCTCCTCTGTGTTGGTAGAAGATTCGCTGCTAGAGCTAGTTTCTTCTACCATCCATTCATTGACGTCTAGCCTTTTAGAACTCAGCGTCAAATTGCCGCCGAGGGGCTGATTTGGCATTAAACCATAAGCCAAATAATTGTCTATATATCCGCTACCGCTAAAATCACTTTTGCCGAGACGGCCACTAGCGCTACGGAGTATCAGTTTGTCTGCTGTGAAATCTGCTTCAGCTCGATCTATCGCAAAGCCTGGCTGTACATACCAAAGGTCCGAGTAGTAGAGATCCTTGACTTTGGCGCTACCACTTGCTTGCAATCCATCATAGCGTTCTGCTTCGAGCTCGGACAAGCGGCCTTCAGTCTGGAAATCTGTTAATTCTACGATTCCCTTGAGAGTCATGCTATCTACAGGATAGATTTGCATCACCTTTTCTAGATCTAGCGTGCCTTTGACTTTGAGTCGGTAAAATGGATCATCAAAATCTTGGACAAATACGCTACCGTCAATCGGTTCGCCATCCATAACAAAGTGAAAATCTGGAATATCTAAGACCGCGCTTTGTAAGCTGCCATCTTGGTCTACCAATGTACCATGAAAGCCTAAGTCGCTTAACTCGGCAGGATACTCTTCATTTTTGAGGTAAGCATTTTCGAGATTCATTTTTGCGTTCACCTGCGGGAAACTCCCCGCCGCTTCATTATAGGTTCCCTTGGCCGTAGCATCGATGGCAAATTGACCTTTTAGGGAGGTGCCTTCAAGGGGAAATATCTGGGTAAGTTCTGCTAAGTTTAGATCCGCTTTGACTTTGCCGTCCAAGCTCATATTTTCCAATCCTTTGATCCTTGCTTCAGCATCGACAGGATTATTGCCAAGGTCAGCATGTAGTTTTTTGAGATTTATCAGCAATTGTTCCAAATCTCCATTTGGACAATCTAGGGTCAAGTCCATTTGAACATTAGAAACCGGGGTAGGTAAATCTGGATATTGGAAAAAACCGTTCTGCACGGCAAGATTTAGACCAAAGCCAGGTAATTGAGTTTCATTATAAGTCCCTTTGGCAAAGCCATCGAATGTGAGTTCACCTTCTGTTTTGAGATTGGCAAAGTCTGCTGTATATACACCCGGAATCAAAGATAATAGCGATCGAAAACTGGTCTTTTGAGCCGCAAAGGTCAGATCGAGTAGGATGTCATCTCCCGGCATCTGTACTGCGCCATCGAAGCTAAGGGCTAAATCATTTAAATTAATCTGATTCTGGAGGAAGTTGATCGCAAGATCTTTGCTTGCATCAATCTTCAAATTGACTTCACCGCCTATTTGAGTATTGTTGAGGTAGGTGATGCCATCGTACTCTACTAATACTCTTTCTGTTTGAGTTTGAGTAGCGAGTTCATATACCGTGGCGCTAAAGTCTCCTTTACCACTATGTTGTAGGCCGTTGATATGAGCCATCATTGGCAAAGTTGCATCTTCATAATGCAGGATACCATCTTTGATTTCGTAGGCTTGTAGTTCTATCTGGTAATTACTACTGCTTGTAGGCTCTTCTGTATTGGTCGTTTCGCTGGGGCGAACGATGTCATAATTGGCTTGGCCATCGGCTAAGACTCTAACTTTGATTTTGGGCTGATCAAGGATCAATTGTTTGATCTGCATTGGACCCTCACCGATAACGCTCATCAGGTTGACAACCAGAGAAACTTCTTTGCCACTAGCTAGAGTATCTCCGACAAATGGAGCGTCGTTGACCATGCCAAAATTTTGGATGGAGACTCTAACGTTCGGAAAATTCCGAAAAAAAGACAGGTCTAACTCATTGAAATACAGACTTCCCACTAGACTTTCGTTAGCGGTATCCTGAATGAGGGCTTTGATTTTGTCTTTGAATAGGAAAGGGGCGGCAGCGAGTGCGCCTATAAATAGTGCTACTACTATAAAAAGTATACGCAGAAGCTTTTTCATATCGATCTAGATTGTATTGAGCTTTTCGTACAGCATATGCTTGGTACGACAAATTAAATCCCGTTTGCTTTAGAAACTGGGTGATATTATAAAAACCTTACATCGAGAATAGATGTTTTAGCCGAGCCAGACAAAGAATATCAACCAGGTCAATAGCAATACCGGTAATAGTATGACGATACTATACTTCAAAATGTAACCAAAGAAGCTGGGCATTTCCACTCCACGTTCTTCGGCGATGGCTTTGACCATAAAGTTGGGACCGTTACCGATGTAGGTAAGTGCACCAAAGAATACTGCTGCGACAGAAATCGCTTTGAGGTAAGATTGGGTGATGGGGCCTGCAGGACTGCTACCTGCGGCAAAAGCTTGCACATCAGCAATGTTACTCACACTGAGGTCAAACTTAGCTAAGGATGCCGATAAGAAGTTGACGTAAGTTGGGGCATTGTCTAGGAAACCAGAGAGTGAGCCCGTAATCCAGTACATGGAGTTGACGGTGAAAAATGAGCGTCCGGTATCGCTAGACGCGAACTCTCCGATCAATTGCAGCGCAGGCATCATGGCAAAGAAGATTCCTGCAAATAGATAAACTACCTCGCCTATTGGCTCAAAAGTAAATTCATTGCCTCTCAAAGCTCGTTTATCAGCTAAGAAATAACTTCCAGCACCTGCACTCAATTGGATGAGCTCTCTTAGGAAAGAAAATTTAGTGCCATGGTAAGTGATCGCAGGTACCCATTCAATCACATTAGGATCGAGAAATACTGCTCCAACGATGACTGCTAGCCAGAAAAAGTTGCGTGTGCCAGTGATTTTGATCTTTCCAGAATAGATGGATTCTACCTTATCTAAATCAGTAGCATTGCGTCGGTCAACAATGAAAAAGATTAGCGCCAAGATTGACAAAGCGAAAATCCATTCAGGTAAGATATAATTGAAAGTCCATGAGAAAGGGACTCCTTTCAAAAATCCGAGGAAAAGTGGTGGGTCGCCAACTGGTGTTAAGGAACCCCCGATATTACTCACCATGAAAATGAAAAAGATAACATGATAAGGTTTGAGTCTATCTCGATTGAGGCGAATAAAGGGACGAATCAATAGCATCGAGGCGCCTGTAGTACCAATGATATTGGAAATCGCAGCGCCAATCAAAAGGAGACTAACGTTCGCCAAGGGCGTACCTTCCCGATCTATCTGAAGCAAAATGCCCCCAGAAGCGATATAAAGGGGGGCTAGTAGGGCAATGAAAGATACATACTCTGCTAGTGCATGCGCAGGCTCATGGGGATTGTGAAGACCAATGAGGTAGTACAATAAGGTAATCAGGCCTAGGCCGGGTGCGATAAACTTATAGTAATGGTGCCAAAAGTGAGGAAAGAAAACGGGGCCAGCCGCAATCAATACCAATAATATCACAAAGGGGATGATGGAAAATGGATTGGGGGAATCATGCTCTTCGACTGCTGCATGTTTTTCCCCCTCATGGGTTGATTCAGCATGGCCATCATCATGTATTTGGGCCTCGGTCGGAACCGGCGCAACTAGGGTAGATTCTACGGGGGGAAGTGTTTGAGACTCCTGTTGGGGAGTTTGGGCTGATAAATGGGAAGAATTAATCCCCAAAATCAGTATAATACCCAGCCACCTAATCCAAAATTTACGCATGTTTATAACAATCGTCCTGCCGAAATAACCACTTAGCCTTACAACTTGCAAGTATTTACATCAAATCCTCCAACACCCAAGCAAAGGAATGTTGCCAAAGTTTTTTAGGATCAACGCTACGTTGACGTGTTTTACGTAAAGCTCGCTCAATTGTGTCCGATATATCGGTGAAAATTGCTTCGTCTTCCATCGAAATATTAGGCGACATGAGATAGGCAAAAGTACGTGCCATACCACAATTTGCAATGAAATCCGGGATCACCGCGACATGCTCATCTGCAAACATCCCTGTTTCACCTAAAAAGATATCTGGATCTTCAAATGGAACGTTAGCGCCACAAGAAATTACTTCCAAATCATTGGCGATCATCGCCTCGGTTTGTGAACGAGAAACCAAACGTGAACCCGCCGCAGGGATGAAGACTTCTGCCCCGCATGACCAGATTTTTTGATTGATCTCTTCAAAAGACATCATCTTAGGATGCTTGAGCTGATTGCCCTCTCTGGCAAAGTATAGATCTTTGACTTCTTGTAAGCCTAAGCCTTCTGGCACTAAGATGCCGCCCGCTCTATCGATAATGCCGACAATCTTGTATCCAGCATGGGCCAATGTCAAAGCCGCCGAACCGCCAACATTACCAAAACCTTGGATAATGACACGTTTGTTGCTTTCGTCTATATCCCATAGTTTATAGAAGTGTCGTATCGCCATCGCAACGCCATAGCCAGTTACCATATCAGAGATGGTGACAGCTTTGCCGGTTGTGGGAGCGTAATTTTCGTGCGTAACGGTTTTTCCAACGCCATTTCTTAACTGGCGGAGTGTCTGGTTGCGCTGGGTCGCATTAGCGGCCAAATAGCCATTTACGATCCCCTCTTGCGGATGATGCACCCCTAGATCATAGGTTATAGGAATGACTTCTTTCCCTTCGTCTACGTTCAAATCTCCTCCTGTGCCATAGTAGCGCTTCAAAAGCGGGGCTACAGCAGTGAACCAGCGTCGCAAAACGCCTTCTTTCCTAGGATCTGATGGGTCAAAGTCAATACCTGATTTTGCGCCACCGATCGGAGGACCACAGACATTAAACTTGATTTCCATCGTCTTAGCGAGAGATACGACTTCGCGTTCGGTGCAACCTTTGCGCATCCGAGTACCACCACCAGCAGCACCGTTGCGGAGTGAATTTATTACGACCCATCCTTGGGCTTCAGTCAGACGATCTTGCCAGTGAAATACAATTTCTGGAGCCTGATTTTCGTAGGCTTTAAGTTTTTCAAACATAGTAATCCATTTTGCTACTACATAATTAAGACTCAATCTGGTAAGACCCAAACTATAAATGCTTTTGGAACCAATATTTACTTGTGTTAATTCATGGCATGAAATATTTTGAATCGAAAATATACCTTATTCTGGCTTGCTTTGCCTTGATATTGCTGCTCTTGAATATAAGTGCTTGCACTAGTGCTGAAAAACAGTCTGATCAAGCGTTTGAGGCGCAGGCTGACATGGCAGGAGAAGTACCTGAAATGTCGATTCAAACCGTAACTAATGAGCAAAAAGAATATCCACCTGTGTTTAATGGCGCTAAGATCCCTGATGGTGATTCAAGGCTGAGGGCTGAGAAAGAAGCAGAAGAGATTATGCAAGCGATTTATGGCGATTCCCCCAATCGGGTTTTTTGCAAAGCAAAGGTACAGGGAGATTCTGTGAAATTTCAAATGGTCGAAGACTGGAACTCTGAGGGTAAGCTTTGGCAATTTGATTATGCACAAACAGCTGGTGATTTTTCTGCGATAACTTTTCCTCAGATAGGAAAAGGAGACAAAGTCTATGAAATCCAGCGTGATTATAGCCTCAGAGGAGGGGAAATATTTTATGTAAGGGAAGCCATTTTTGCCAGAAGGCCGGATGGCTCCGAAGTCCTGCATTATAACAAATACATCTTTGAAGAAGGGAAACTCATCACTTGGTATCGGGATCAGGCTCGATACGAGGTCAATGAACGCTTCTATGATATCGCAAAAAATCTCTTTCCGAAAATCAATCAGTGGGACTTCCATGATTGGATCAATAGTGTATTTAAAAAACCGCAAGAGATTGTCGGTGAGTTTGCCAATTTACAAGGTGTTGGCCCTACGCTTGTAGATGCGATGCAAAATTGGATCGTGCAGGCTAAGGCGATGGATGCGATGATCGTGGATGGAGAAATATGGGCCGGAGATGAGTATTCTCTGCCCGTAATATGGCTAGCGTTCGGCCGAGGCCGTAATGAAATGGGAGCTGCTTATGTACTTGACTTTGCTGAAAATCAGGGTAATATCGAAGTCTATGATGCGATGGATCTCGGGATCGCCTATATCCGGCCAGAGCTCTGTCAAAGTGCTGGCGATGTCGTAGTAACCCTCGCTTGGGCGCGTAAAGAGAAGCGATTATATGAGGCTCAACAACTGATCCATCCTGAAGGACTGGTGTTTGGTAGCATCGCAGAAATAGAAGGCGAAGCTGAGACAGAGGAAGAAAGCATATTGCCTGATGCCCTAACACTCAAAAATATCCCTAATCTGCTTTATTTCGGCTCCTTTGATGGGCCTTCCGCTTTCGATGAAAATGGCTTTTCTACTTGGAAATGGTGGCTACCTGGCTCTACGGAAACCATGATTATTCAAAAGATAGATTCCAAATTATACTGGCGGGCTTTCGAAGGCGCTTACCATTAGACGGTAAATTGGCAGTAGGATTTATCGCTCAGCTGCGCTTAACGCATAAATTCCTTTTATTGGGAAAACGAATTAAGCCTTATGAGAAACTTACTATTTGCCATTGTTTGCGGCATCGGACTGTGTCTAGCCTTAGCTTGTACCCAAGCAGATGCAACCGTTAAACTCAATTTGCAGGCGGGAGATATTGCCTTCGTTGGGGCCAATGTTTTGCCGATGACGGACGAGACGATCTTGACGGAACAAACCATTTGGGTCCGTGATGGGAAGGTTTTTCAGATCGGTGCCCCAAACGAAATATCCTTACCAGAAGGTATCACTCAAATAGATGCCAAGGGAGCCTATCTCATACCGGGCTTAGCCGAAATGCACGCACACATTCCACAAAATGACCGAGCATTAGCCGAAGAAACCCTCTTCCTATACCTGTCACAAGGCATTACCACCATTAGAGGCATGTTGGGCCATCCCGATCATTTAGCTTTACGCCAAGAAGTTGCCGCTGGGACATTGTTGGGCCCTCGGATTTATACTGCTGGGCCATCTCTCAATGGCAACTCTGCTCCTGATATCGGCACTGCCGAACGCTTGATAGAAGCGCAAAAAGCTGCTGGATATGACTTCTTGAAATTACATCCGGGACTGAGCCGTGAAGTTTTTGATGCAGTGGTGGCGAAAGCAAAAGCAGCTGATATGTCGTATTCAGGCCATATTTCGGCAGAGGTGGGAATAGATCATGCCTTGGCTTCGGATTATGCTTCGATTGATCATTTGGATCGTTATCTGGATGGCTTGATCCCTGCTGGCCAAAAACTCGACCCCACCCAAAACGGCTTCTTTGGCTTGAATTATACTGATGCTATGGACGCCAGTTTGATCCCTGCCCTAGCGCAAAAAACCGCTGATGCCGGTATCTGGAATGTACCGACTATGAGTATGTTGGTGCGCTGGACTTCGCCTCAGCCTGCGGCAGAACTCGCGGCTGAGCCAGAAATGCAGTATATGGACCCCAAAACAGTGGCCAATTGGGAAAAGGGCAAGTTCGGGATGTTGAATTACGAAAAATGGTCTGAGGAACGAATTGAACGATTTTTTGCTTTGAGGCGGCAAATGCTTAAGGCATTGCAGGAAGCAGGGGCAGGGATATTGTTGGGATCAGATGCGCCACAAGTATTTAATGTGCCGGGTTTTTCGATCCATCATGAGATGGCGGAGATGGTCAATTCAGGATTGTCGCCTTATGAGGTGCTCCGTGCCGGAACGATCAATCCTGCAATATTTTTTGGTAAAGAAGGCCAATTCGGAATGATCGCCGTCGGTGCTAGTGCCGATTTGATATTGCTCTCCGCCAATCCATTGGAGTCTGTCAATAATGTAAAAAATGCTTTAGGAGTGATGCGAGGAGGCGTTTGGCTAAGCCAGAAGGATATCGAAACAAGACTGGCTGCAATAGCTGCTAAGTACAAAAAATGAATTAGCGCTAAGAAAATTGACTCATTTTTTAACGCAAACAGGACTTTACTAGACTAAGGATAGTAAAGCCCCTATGTTAAAATCCTTTCTCTCCCTTGTGCTAGATCAAAGTTGCTACGGTTGTGGTCAAAATCTAGTGATACAAGAAAAAATGATCTGCTTTGAGTGTCTCGGGCAGATCGAACGCAATGATTCGGTGATGCGGCCTGTGGACAACGAGCTGTATTATCGTCTTGCTGGCAAAATCCCCTTAGATGGAGCTGCCAGTATGTTCTATTTTGACAAGGCTGGGCGCTTGCAGCGTATCATTCAACACATCAAGTATAAAGATGCTATGCCACTGGCGCAGCATATGGGTAGTTTATTGGGTTCGATATTAAGAGAAGAAGCGTTCTGCGAAGCAGGCACCACCATCATACCTGTACCTCTACACTGGCGGCGTAAGTGGAAAAGAGGCTACAATCAAGCCGCTGAGATCTGTAAAGGACTGGCTCAATCTATGGACTTAACATTGGATACTAGTAGCCTGCAAAGAAGAGGATATACAGGTACTCAAACACGCCTTTCAGGCCAAGCTCGATGGCAAAATGTCGCGGAAGCCTTCAAATTAATTGGAAGACCACCGCGACGGGTACTGCTTGTGGATGATGTAATCACTACGGGAGCAACATTGGAAGCTTGTATTCGGGTGCTAATGCAGGCCGAAAACCCTCCAGAAAAAATTTATGTAGCTGCAATCGCTATGGCAAGAAAGCATTAGCAGCTTGCTCGTTATTGGAATAATTACTTAGCCAGATATTCAAGAGGTGGATGAGACTAGATTGTTTGCTCAAGCTTGGTTCGAAATGTGTCATTTCGAGAGGCTCCACGATCTTTTGGATTTGCTGACAGCTTTGGATCAATGCTTCGTAGGGATAGTATTCTTGATCAAATACCTTGGCATCGGAGGCATAAGGGCCTTCTTCTAGCAAGAGGACGACTTGTTCCCAGAGTAAGATTAAGCGAGGCTGATTTTGATTTAAATATTCATCAACCAATGCCTCCTGATAGATGGTTGTACAGAGAGGAAAAAAGAGTCCTCTGATTTGATTGTAGCAGGTAGGGAGTCGGTCTCCATGAGAATCTGCGATATCACTTAGTCCGCAATGAAGATAATCTAAGGTTGAGTCCTGGAGGACTCGATCATAAGTCGCTTCGTAGATTTTAAGCAAAATCTGGTTGGGAGATTGTAAAGGGAGGGCATTCTTGGAATTGTTCATGGTAGGAGCTTAAGAGATTAATGTTTTTTCTGGCTGATGATGTAGGGGTGGTCCTTCGATTTCTGCTTTTTTCAGTATGGAAAAAATGGTACTTGGCGTGAGTTTGAAAATCATAGCTAATGCATCAACGGTTACCGTTTTATTGCGGTAGCGCTGTAGGGCCATAAGGCGATTGAACTCGGCGTAGATGACGAAATCTCGAATGGAAGATTTTTTTATGATGCCAGTTTGAATCATAAAATTGATGAGTGCTTCAGGCTGTTGTTGTTGTTGGGGAATCCCATCTTGACCATAGCAGGCTTTGAGGATATTGTGAGAAAATGATTGTTCTAGCTGATTCATGATTGAGGTTTGATTTCTTAATAATAAGCTACTCTGGAAGTTGTAAGCATCTCATATACAATTTTTGCAA
>JBGCFA010000398.1:0-6369 GCA_045106675.1 Bacteroidia bacterium | reverse complement strand
TTAGGCATTCATTCGTTTCGCCATATACTCAATACCGCAGGGATAGTGAGGTTCCCAACATTCGCCTTTGAGATGGTCCGCATGGGCATCGGTTTGTATGGTTTAAGCCCATTGACTGAGCCAGTTGAAGGTCTAAAAGAGATCGGTAGCTTGCGGACACGCATCACCCAAGTCAAAGGCTGGCCCCAAGGCAGTAGCATTGGTTATGGGCGTTCGCAAAGCACTGATCGAGAAAGCCTGATCGCGACTGTCCCGATTGGTTATGCTGACGGTATTCCGCGTTCACTTTCCAACGGCAAGGCACAATTTCTCGTTCGCGGCCAGCGTGTCCCCATCTTTGGTAGAGTCTGTATGGACATGATCATGCTCGATGTAACGGAGGTCAAGGGAATAAAAGCAGGCGATGAGGTCATTTGCTTTGGTAGCCAAGGAGAAAATCATATCTCTGTGCAAGAACTAGCCCAAGCCGCCGATACCATTGCTTACGAAATATTGGTGCGCATCAGCCCGAGGGTTAGGAGAGTTTTTATTCATTGAAAAATTGCGGGTTCGTTTTGTTCGTAGCTTAGGCTTGCAAGCCGAAGCTACAGATCCATGGTTATTTTGCGATCAATTCAAAAGCAAAAGCTTTGACGGCATCTGTCTTATTTAAGTATTGCTCGATGCTTTGGCTAACATAATGATCCGGTAAAATTCCAGTTTCATCTGAGGGAGAAGCAATCGCAACTCGTGAGGGAGAGTTCGCGATATGATAATTCAGCTTCGTATTGCCAAGCCTACATAGCGTCTGGCCAGCCGTACACAGTTGATTGGAACCCAATTCTTCGCCGATAATCGTCCCAAGTTGTAGATCTTTCACTTTTGCCATAAAATGGCCAGTGGTGGAATTACCATTACCATCTATCAAGAAATAGAGTTTCCCTTTGTATCCGTTGGCAAAGGGTTCTTGCTCTCCTTGTCCCTCATGGTAGCCGGTAGAAAAATAGGTAAAAGGCTCGTCAATGAGGTATTTGAGTAAGTAAATGCTCGATTCGGGTGAACCACCACCATTGAAACGAAGGTCAATAATCAGATTTTCAATTTCTTTTTCATTGAGCTCTTTGAAAGAGCGATCAGCAAAGGCCGTGAACTCATCAAAATTATTCCAACGATAATAGTTAAAGGTACGAATCGTCATCACCGCACTTTTGCTACCCTTTTGGATTTCGAGACATAAATCGCCACAAGATGCTATCGAATTATCGCCTATCGGATCATTAAAACGTTGAGCTTGCTGGAGAACTATCGGCTTGGATTTGCCCTGTACTTGTATCTCATAGCTTTGAGGAAAAGCGAGCGCAAAAGGGATCATAGCCGTCGACCAAGTATTGAAATAGTGCTTTTTAGTCGTTTCGATAAGGCCTTGTGAGGGGATATGTCGATAAATATCACGCATCAACTCAGCCACAGCGACGCCATTGATACTGAGAATTTCGTCTTTGATGTTCACCCTATCGTCATTGTTCAATACTGCAAGCACAAACAATTGATCGTTTACCCAACGGGTTTGCATGGGAAACCGCAATGCCATAGGCAGCATCTCACTTTCAGTATAAAATTCTCCGATAGAGGTATGAGAGCAATTCACACTCGCGACGATTTCACTGCAATGCCAGACAAATTCGCTATAGGTTGTCTGCTCCGTAATCAAAGCCTTTTTCGCCTCCACTATGCCCCAAAAATCTTTTTCTGAAATAAATTTGAGCGCATTGGGATTTACGGCTACCAATTTATGACCCAACTGGTCTAGATCAGCTTTATACTCCGCTGGGGTGTACACCTTAGCAAACTTCTCTGCTGGGCTTTCGGGAATTCTATCGGGATATTTTATTCGTTCAATCTGATCTTCAGCATGGAAGTTATCGGGATTCATCGCCAATGATTTCTCATAATTAGCCAATGAAAGCTCTTTATCACCCTTTGCCAAATAAGCCTCACCTAAGCTATCATAGGCATTGGCAGACTCCGGAAACTCCGCTACAATCAACTTAAATATCTCGATTGACTCTGAGATTTGACTGTTCCACAAGAAGAAATACCCATACATAGTGAGGTTATCTTCATTCTCAAAATCATAGCTCTCTGGCTGCTCTTGCTTCAATCGACGATAAAGTGCAATCCTTAGCTCCACTGGTAAGTGGCTATTCTCTTTCAGTTCTTGAACGATCGATTTTTTCTCAGAAGTGCTGACACTCTCTTTTTCCTGATTAGCAGAGCTATTCGGATTTTTTTGCGCCTGGCAGCTACTCAAGCAACAGCCGACTAAGACAATCATCAAAATGATGCTTACACGAATTTTATACATAACCATAAAGTAAGCACAAGCCTTGCAAGCAGCAGTTATCCAATTGTAAATTAATGTAAAGCCAGTGAAAAATACTGTAATGCCTCTCTCACAGCACAGAATCTTCGTCTTTGAGACTGCATCATCAATTTTCTGTTAGGTGTTTTTTTCGCCAGCCCTATTAGGAGTTTTTATACATTAAGAACATGAAAGGTTTTTTTCTTGCAATATTCCTCCTTTGGGTGAGTTCACTTGCCGCAGAACCCCTCAGTCGTATCTCTGTCAGCGGCAACCAATTTGTCAATGAAACGGGAGATACCCTCGTCTTTCGGGGACTCAACACCAGCGATCCTGACAACCTAGAGAGGAATGGCCATTGGGATGAGGCATACTTTGCAGAAATGAAAAGTTGGGGCGCAAATGTTGTGCGCTTTCCGATTCATCCTAGCCGCTTCGCGGAACGCGGCGAATCAGCTTATTTCGACTTACTCGACCAAGGCATCAAATGGGCCGAGGAGATGGGCATGTATGTCATCATCGACTGGCACAGTATCGGCAATTTACGCTCACAAATGTATCAGCACCCTCGATACGAAACAGACAAAAAACAGACATTTGAGTTTTGGCGAAGCGTCGCTAAACGATACGGCAACAATCCAACCGTAGCCTTCTATGAGCTATACAATGAGCCGACTATACAGGGTGGTCAACTCGGCAGTTGTAGTTGGGAACAATGGGCTGAACTCATGGAAGAAATGATATTGATCGTCCGCGCCAATGGAGGGCAAGGAGTGCCTCTTGTCGCGGGCTTCAACTGGGCTTATGATCTTCGCCCTGTCAGGGAACGCCCCATCGCAGCCGAGGGCATTGCCTATGTCAGTCATCCCTATCCCCAAAAACGGCCCAAGCCGTGGACCGACCGATGGACCCAAGACTGGGGTTTTGTCAAAGACAACTATCCCCTGATCCTCACCGAAATAGGCTTTGCGGGTGCCGAAGAAGCGGGCGCTCATGTCCCTGTAATCAGTGATGAATCATATGGAGAAGCCATCACGGGCTATTGCGATGAGCATGATATCTCGTATGTAGTCTGGGTTTTTGACGCGCGTTGGGCGCCGCCTTTATTTTCGGATTGGAATTATACTTTGACACGACATGGGGCTTACTTCAAAGCCAAAATGCAGTTGTATTGAATATAATTCGGATTCGACTTGCTTGATGGATGGTTTTGGGTTCGGATTACAAGCCGAACCTACCCTTATATCGCAGGTAATATTTTACCACGAACCTCGCCAAATCCGACTCTGACCCCATTTTTGGTAGCCCAGCCTTTCATCACGACGGTGTCGCCATCATTGATAAACTTACGCTCAGTGCCATCGGGCATAGAAACGGGATTAGCACCGCGCCAAGTGATTTCGAGCATAGAACCATAGCTTCCTTTGTCCGGACCGCTGATCGTACCCGACGCCATCATATCACCAACATTGAGATTACAACCATTGACGGTATGATGGGCGACTTGCTGAGCAATATTCCAGTAGAGGTATTTATGATTGGATTGGCAAACGCGTTGTTTGATCTCGTCATCGGCTTCGATCCAAACTTCAAGCTCGATATCGAGATTGAGATCACCATCATATTGAAGGTAGGGCAAGACCGGAGGATCTTGTACTGGGCCCGCCGTGCGGAACGCTTCTAACGCATCTAGTGTCACGATCCAAGGTGAAACCGTAGAGGCAAAACTTTTCCCAAGAAATGGACCCAATGGTACGTATTCCCAACCCTGTATATCACGCGCCGACCAATCATTGAATAGCATCAAGCCAAAGACGTGGCGTTCCGCGTCAGCGGTACTCAAGCTATCACCCAAATCCGTAGGCGTCCCGATCACATAAGCCATCTCCAGCTCAAAGTCTACTAAACGTGAAGGGCCAAACTGTGGCACAGTCGCATCGGCAGGCTTAGATTGGCCTTTGGGACGGTGAATATCGGTGCCGCTGACAATGATAGAAGAAGCGCGACCATGATAGCCAACTGGTAAATGTTTCCAATTGGGCATCAGCGCGTTTTCCACACCGCGGAACATTGTGCCGACATTAGTAGCATGCTCTATACTTGAATAAAAGTCAGTATAGTCTCGCACATAAACCGGCATCAGCATTTCGACAGAATCCATCGGACGCAACACTGCTTCTTGAAATCCAGTATGCTCAGCGAGGGCGGAATTCTTTTCAACATTGAATAGATCCGAAATACGCTGGCGTAATCTCCGCCAAACAGGTCTTGTTAAGGCCAATAATGGATTGAGGTTTTCACTCAAAAATAAACCTTTGACAAAACTCATTCCCTCAAAATAGCCGCGTTCGTGCAAGGCATTCAAATCAATCACATAATCGCCAATGGCTGAAGCCATACGTGGCCTTAACTCGTCAGTTTGAAAGACGCCAAAAGGCAGGTTTTGAATCGAAAAGTCGCTATCAGCAGGAATGGAAACCCATGAACGGATACTTGGGTCATTGGCGGGTATATTCATATTGGGGGCTTGAAATTTTGTTGGAGCAAAATTGGCTTTCCTTTTTGGGAAAGGCAAGGAGGAAAAGGAGAAGATCAGCACAAGAAGTAAAAATCATTAGGCAGGATCTTGCGCCCCTACGAATGGTTTGACTCTATTTTTTTATACAAACTCTCAAAATTCTCCATCTCTTCTAGTCCATCGATCAACTCAAATAAGCCTTCTTTACCGACAATATTGAGCCAGCGTTGGACTTCTTTGCGCGCTACGGTATAATTGACAAAGGCATCGCCTCCAAAGAAACCAGGCCAATCGGCTATGGCCGCGAGTTCTGGCACAGTATCTCCACTCGCTAATAAACGCGCATAGCGCCCATCACCATAACTCTCGCGGTGATCGAGTTGCATCGCCAATCCTTCAAAAAACCAAACTGGTAAATCGAACTCATGATGATACCAACCGGTACGTTCAAAGAGCTCGGGATGGCAGAGTTCGTGCGCTAGCACTTCAGAATTAAGGCCTGAGGGTCCAACTTGGACATAAGAATATATAGGTGTAAAAAAGAAGGCTGCGGTCACCTCTTTTTGGTCAGGCACAGCCGCATAATCACGGATTTCTTTGGTAGTGTGACAATACAAAATGGGTTGTTGACCAAGGCTTTCACCCCAAAACAAAGCGTTGCGCTGACGCGCTTGAGAAACCAATAATAAAAGACTATCGATTTTACTTTCAGGCGTACTGGGGCTAATATATATGCCGGGACTTACCTCTTCAAAGTCAGACCAAGCTATGGTATAGGCCCGCAATAGTCCGGGCTGTCGAAACCACAAAACACCTATCACTAATAATATCAGCGAGAGGGAAATCAAAAAGACACGCAGAATAGGCTTCATGGCTTAATAGATATACTCTATGGGTCGTACTTCAGCGCATAAACTTACACCAATAATACTTGCCAAGCTCTTTTCACATCACCCGACTCAAGCAATGATTGAGCATAGGTATGTAAATGAAAGCTACGCTTATCCGCATGACTAGCCAAGGCATTAACTACCTCAGCGTCTGTACGCGCACTATTGTCTGAGACGGGAATCTCAGCGACCGAAGCAAGCTGCGCAAGATTGTTGCCAGTCAATACGTGGCTCGTGCGGATCGCTTTGGGCAGGTTTCCTACTCCAATACCCAATGTCTTGATATCTTGAAGGATTGGAAAAACATTGCTCCCAGAAGCACGCGCATAAAAGGCACGACCAAGACGGCCCATCAAGTCAATCTTATGCGGATCAATCTTGCCAGCATCATCAAAAATGTCTTCGTGCACATGCATCTTGACCACTTCACAAATGATCAGATTGCCCGCTCCCCCATGATCTCCTAAGGGCATGATTTGCTTGACCTTGCATTCGTATTGGACGGGAGACTCTTTGACGCGAAAAGGCTTAATCAAATCTGACGCAATAGGCGTGAGTCCAGCTTTTTCAAATTCATTGACATCTGAAGGATATTCAACGCTGGTCAAAGCCATCTGATA
>JBGCFA010000397.1:0-16122 GCA_045106675.1 Bacteroidia bacterium | reverse complement strand
ACCCCAAGTCTCAGTCCCAATCGCAAATGCTACCAAAGCTGCGGCCGTGGCAGAAGCCGATCCTGCCGATGAACCACTAGAACCTTGTTCGAGATCCCACGGATTGCGAGTCGTCCCTTCAAACCAAACATCCCCCATCGCTAATGCTCCCATGCTCAGTTTTGCCACTAAGACTGCTCCAGCCGCTTCTAGTTTTTTGACTACGGTCGCAATTTCTTCTCCACGGTCTTGATCCTTAAAAGGGCCAGCTCCCCAAGTGGTTTTATAGCCTGGTACCGAGAGCAAGTCTTTTACTCCATAAGGGATCCCATGCAATGGTCCTCGCCAAAGGCCGGCTCTTAATTCTCGATCAGCTTTGGCTGCTTGTTTGAGTGCTAAGTCCTCGGTAAGGCTGATTACACAATGAAGAGTGTCGCCATACTTTTTGAGGCGTGCCAGATAGATTTTAGTCAAATCCGTCGAGCTGATCTTGCGACTGCGTAGTAGATATGCTAGTTCGGCGACAGAGTAAAAAGCCAATTGTTCCCTTTTTGCGGGCATCTTCACTTCTTCTGGAAAGCTCCAAACGATGGGGAACTGTTGTTTATCCATCTCAAATCCCAAGGGTAGGGGAGAATAATTCATCGCTGGGGGGACGGCATTGTCGAGCGAATAACGATGGATTGCTTGGAGATCATTGCGCTGAAACCCCAAACTGTTTAGCATGCTATCCCTTTCGTCTGCGTCGAACGATAAGTCCGAGATTGTCTCGGCACTTTCAATATCAGAGAGATTAATCTGAGCCGAGAGGGGGGTAAAGGCCAGTAAGAGAAATAAGTTAAGTAGACGATTCATGGGGTAATTGCTTGCTTGGAGAGTGAAAAAAGATATAACGGACCAGAAAGTATCACGGGTTTGGACAATTATTTGTTTTGAATAATCGTTCTATTGAGGGAAACAAAAGGTTTTTAATACCGTTTACCATACTATCTCCTTTTATTTGCTTGCATTATCTTGCCTATGATAAATTTTACTCTCGAAAATTAAGGATAATCAACGGAAAAGTTCTATTTTTCGTACTGACACGATCCTGCCCCCATTTGGACATTTATTAAGCTAGGCAATGATAAGAGTACTGTTTTTCCTTTACATGAGCGCTTTGGTGCTCCCCTACCTTTCTGCTCAAGACGCTGCTTCGACCAGCACTCGTATCTACGACATCACTCCTTCGAGGGAGATTAGTCCACAACCATTTGTGTACGAATCTCGCATTCGAAAAGAGGGTTGGGACACGCTTACCCAAGTCCAGTTTTGGCGTAAAGTGATGCGTACTCCGCCTGAGTTTGGCTATGTGAGTCTCGCTTCCAATCGTAAAGTCCTCGCCAATATCAAGGCTGAGTTCTACGACAATCTCAATTACCAACAAAAGAGAGAGCTCAAAGATAGTGTGCGTAGGCATTACGAATTGCCCAATGGTGAATTGGTTTATGTCACCTACGGTCGTAGTGATTTTTATCAAATACGGAAGGCGATGCCCAATATCCATAAAGCGGTTCCTCTCTTTGAGGCCGAAGGGGTTCCTGCTTGGTATGCACAGTCAATCCTCTTAATAGAAAGTCCCGGTAAGGATCAAATGTCCTCCACAGGCGCTTATGGACCATTTCAATTGATGAAGTCCGTTGCTATTGAGCAAGGTCTTAAAGTCAACAGCAAAGTTGATGAAAGAATAATTTTCGATAAAGCCGCCAGAGCATCTGCCAAACTCATACGCAATGTTTGTATTCCTAAGACGCGTTCGATGCTCCAACAACAAGGAATTGCCTATCAAGAAACTGATTTATGGTTTCGCTTGCTCGTGCTTCATGTCTATCATGCTGGTTCAGGCAACGTCAGTGGCGCGCTCCGCAAATGTAAAACTCGTGTCGGCGGTCCTGCTTTGATTCAAGAGTTGTGGTACACCAAGTATCGTGGCTTTGGTAATGCTTCACAAAACTACTCCCAAGTCGCGCTTGCGGCTTATCTAGAACTCGAAAGCCTCATTCGCAAAGAGTACAAAGTCGTCAAAAAGCGCGTTGCAATGCCTTAGGTATAAACCTTCATGGATGCACCAAGCCTCAAACTAAGAGATATTTTTATTGACCCTGCTTCGCAGAACGCTCAACTTAATCGAGACGTATGCAATACGCCTCTATCTTTGCGATCCTTTCTCCATTTCCTGTTGGAGCGCTCCCGAAAGCTTTCGGGATTGCGCCTTTACGTTCTGCTTTTTTTCTTCCCATTTAGTTTGCTAGCGCAGAACGCTCAACTCCCTTATTTGTCTGAGGCTCCGATTATTGATGGAAACCTCCACGAATGGCAAGACAGTGCCTTCCACGATGGCCTTTGGGACTTAGCGCGCGTGGCACAAGCCCCTTGGTACAATCCCAAGCGCAATCGCTTGACCCAACATTCGGAGCTTGATTCGTTGCATCAAGATTTACAAGCCCGTTATTATATGGCTTGGGATGACAGCAGTCTCTATCTCGGGGCGATTGTACACGACAATTTCAATGATGTCTCCGAGTCTCGACATGCGCCAAAGCGATGGTATTATAAAGACGCGATTAGTTTTTTTATTGAAGCGCCTCTTGATACGATAGATGAAACCTTCAGTGCGGGCAATCATGGCTTTTCCTTTGTGATTGATACGACCTTTCCCGACTATGGTGCATGGTGGCGTCGAGGCGATCCGGATACAACTTTTTTGGAGACTCCTCTACCGACACAAGCAGTTGAGTATAAGATTCGCTTCACGAACGCTACTACCTATATCCTCGAAGCGCGGATCGATATGCGGCAAACTTTTGCTACTTCTGATCCACTTTGGCGTTCTCCGCAGGAAGGAGATCAATACAGCTTCATGATCGTGCACTGCGATCCAGACGGAGGTGAATATGGCGGCCATTTGCTCATCCACGGCAAAGGCGACCCCGATCAAAGCTGGACGCCAATCCAATTGGTGAGAGACTTGCCGAGTTTACTTAGGAAGCCTAAATGAAGCTTTTGGGTCATTTTGCCTCTGACTAAACACTTTTGACCAATCAGCCCGAACCCATTGCTCACTAGTCCTCCATTCTCTTATCTTTGCTAGACACCTATTCCTGATTTATGCAAAGATTACTATCCCTTCTCAGTCTTTTACTGTTTATTTCTTTACTCCATGCTCAAGACAAACCCAAGTGGGATGTCTCTGCCTCACATGGCCCCAGCAAGGAACATCAATTTAGCCTCACCGAAGGCACTTGGATGAACCTAGATCTCAGCCCTGATGGTAAGACCATCGTTTTTGATCTGCTCGGAGATATTTATTCGCTCCCAATTAGCGGAGGTACTGCTAAATTATTGAGTGGAGGCTCAGCTTATGAGGTCCAGCCTCGCTTTAGTCCAGATGGCAAGCAAATCCTTTTCACCAGTGATAGGGGAGGAGGAGACAACATCTGGATTATGGAGAAAGACGGCTCGGATGCCAAGCAACTGACCAAAGAATCTTTTCGCTTGCTCAACAATGGCGCTTGGACTCCAGATGGTGAATATATCGTGGCACGCAAGCATTATACGGCTACGCGTTCGCTAGGAGCGGGCGAAATGTGGCTCTATCACAAATCGGGAGGCGCTGGTTTACAGCTCACCAAACGCAAAAATGATCAACAAGATGCTGGCGAGCCTTTTGTTTCTCCTGATGGGCGCTATGTCTATTTTAGCGAAGACATGAGCGGTGGCCGCAACTTTGAATACAACAAAGATCCCAACGGCATGATCTATATGATTCGTCGTTTTGATCGTGAAACGGGGCGCACTCAAAATATTACTGGTGGTGCGGGCTCAGCTTTTAGGCCTACGGTTTCACCGAACGGTAAACTCTTGGCTTTTGTCAAAAGGGTGCGTACTAAGACTGTCCTTTATCTCCATGATCTCGAAACTGGTGAAGAATGGCCCGTTTATGATCAGATGACTAAGGATCAACAAGAGACTTGGGCGATCTTTGGAGTCTATCCAAACTTTGCGTGGATGCCCAATAATCGCGATATCGTGCTCTATGCCAAAGGCAAAATCTGGCGCGTCAATACCGAGACTTTCGCTGCCAAACAGATTCAGTTTAAGGCTAATGTCAAATTGACGATAGAAGATGCTGTGAGTTTTGAGCAGGAAGTATCACCGGAGACTTTTACGGCTAAGATGATACGACATGCGATTACTTCTCCTGACGGCAAGTTTTTGGCTTTCAATGCAGCCGGTCATCTTTATCTCAAGGCCTTGCCGAACGGTGAACCTAAGCGTCTGACCCAAGACGGACATTTTGAATTTGAGCCGGTATTTAGTCCTGATGGTAAAACTATCATCTATACTACATGGGATGATGTTGAGATGGGAGCATTGTATAGTATCCCAACTGCTGCTGTTGGTCAGCGGGGTCAAAAAATCAGCGATGAGAAAGGCTTTTATCACGAACCTAAGTTTAGTCCAGATGGTGAGCAGATTGTCTTTCGCAAAGGCCGAGGCAATTCGGTCCTAGGCAATGCCTTTGGCAAAAATCCCGGCATCTATCTCATGTCAGCGCAAGGCGGACCGATGGAGATGATTTCTGAAAGTGGTAGTAGCGTGAGTTTTAGTGCAGATGGCACGAAAATCTATTACCAAACGGGTGGCGGATTGAGCAAGGCGTTCCATGAAATGGACCTCAAAACCTATAAAACACAAAAACTCTTCACCTCCACCTACGCCAATAAGTTTGTACCAAGTCCTGATGGGAAGTGGTTGGCCTTTACAGAGCTATTTAATGTCTACATCGTGCCTATGTCCCGTACGGGGAATGCGATCAGTCTTAGTGCAAATACCAAAGCGATTCCGGTCAAAAGAGTAAGTAAAGATGCCGGTACTTCTTTGCATTGGTCTGGTGATAGCAAAAAATTGCATTGGGTTTTAGGGCCTGACTATTATACCCAAGAGATTCTCAATGCTTTTTCCTTTATCAAAGGGGCGCCTGATGAGTTGCCTGCGATGGATACTACTGGAGTACCTATCGGATTGACTTTAAAGACCGATGTTCCTGAAGGGAGAGTTGTCTTAACGAATGCGAGAATCGTCACCATGGAAGGCGACAAGGTGATTGAAAATGGCTACGTTCTCGTAGAAAATAACCGTATAAAAGAAATTGGTGAAGGACAAAAGAACTTCAATAAAAAAGTATATGTAGTTGATTGTAGTGGCAAAACGATCATCCCTGGTTTGGTCGACGTGCATGCACATATGGGAGCCAGCTATAATGGCCTCTCTCCCCGCCAGCAATGGTCTTACTTCGCTAACCTTGCTTATGGGGTAACTACTACTCATGATCCTTCCAATAGTACTGAAATGGTGTTTAGCCAGTCTGAGATGGTCAAATCTGGTATGATGGTAGGGCCGAGAGTTTACTCTACTGGTACGATCTTATACGGAGCTGACGGAGATTTCAAAGCCTTGATCAATAGCTACGATGATGCTCTTTCCAATCTACGGAGATTGAAAGCAGTGGGAGCGTTCTCTGTCAAGAGCTATAATCAACCTCGTCGCGACCAACGCCAACAAGTGATGAAAGCGGCTCGCGAACTCGAAATGATGGTGTATCCAGAAGGTGGCTCTACCTTTTTGCACAATATGACGATGATCCTTGATGGTCATACCGGTATTGAGCATTCGATTCCAGTCAATCCGTTTTATCAAGACGTGGTCGAACTTTGGAGTCGCAGTAATACGGGCTATACGCCTACACTGATTGTCGGTTATGGTGGTCGTTGGGGTGAGGATTATTGGTACGAAAAAACCCATGTTTGGGAGAAAGAGCGTCTCTTGACTTATACTCCTCGTGGAATGTTGGACTCTCGTTCACGTCGCCGTTCGATCCTGCCGGAGGAAGAGTGGAATATGAGCCATATCCTCAATAGCCAAGGTTGTAAAAAGCTGATGGATGCTGGTGTTAGCGTACAGTTAGGCGCTCATGGTCAGCTAGAAGGACTCGGCGTACATTGGGAACTGTGGATGTTGCAACAAGGCGGTATGACGGAAATGGAAGCGCTCAGAGCTGCTACACAGCTTGGTGCCGACTATATTGGTATGGGGGCTGATCTCGGCTCCATCACCAAAGGTAAATTGGCGGATCTTGTCATCATTGATGGCAATCCATTGGAAGATATCTACCAAACCGAAAACGTCAGCTACGTCATGCAAAACGGTCGTTTATACGATCCTGCGACGATGAATGAAGTGGGGAATCATCCTAAGGAACGGATGCCGTTTTATTGGGAATCGTTCCGCTCCAGCGAAAACTTTGATTGGCATGGTGAGACGCACGGCTTTATGGCGCCACGCTGTGGTTGTATCCACTAATCAGTTTTAGGAACTTTGGGGGCTTTGTTACTCCCGATAAATTCACCAAGACTATCAAAATCTCGTTTATAAAATAAACCTATTCCAGTCTGACTAGTACTCTTTAAGAGGCTAGTCGGATTGGTTTCTAGGGCTTCCCTTCTAAAGACTTCTACAACCAATTCGGATGATTGGGTGGTCGCTTCTATTGATTCTGGTTTAGGCAATAGACGAATAATCACGCGGAGATTGCCTACCGAGAGATTGGAATTATTACTGCCACCGATAAGTGTTCCGTCTCGCTCGATCGTAACTCTATCGTTGAAGAGTTTATAGGAGACGAGCAGACTCACATCCTGAAAGTTATTGGAGCCTACGTTAACGTTCAGCTTGTCGCTGGTCGCTTGAGAGAGCCAGTAGTTAAATTGATTGCTGATTAGTTCCGATACACTGGATGATATTCCCGTCGTGGCCAAGTTTTCACCAAAGCCACCAATAGGCGCAAAACGCCGAAAAACCATAAGACTAAAGACTTGCTTATTGAGCTCTTGCTCGTCGTACTGGATCGTACGAAGATAGGAGAGGAGTTCTGAAGCATTTTGGTTATTGAGATTAGGGAGTTCGATAGAAAGCCCAATTTCTGGTTGCATCAAATCACCTTCGAGGTGCATCAGTACGCTGACTGGAATGCGCTGACTTTGAGAACTTTGTAGAATATCTTTGATGTCTGCACTGACAGGATAGTAGGCTTCTATATCCATCTCAGCGGCATAGGGATCTCCCGTCCAACTGAGTCGGCCACCGGGTTTGACAATAAATTTTTTGTTGACAACACTCTGAGCGGTAAAGAGGTAATCACCGTCTTGGATTTCATAGTCGCCTGACATATTGAATTCACCTTCGGTATTGATTTCCATCGTCAGGGTACCTGCTCCACGGCCGCGCATGATATCGCCGACGCGTTCATCGAAGATCATCTCAATCTCGATATCCTCCGTAACGACGGTGGTGAGATTGAGTTCGAAACCTTTAAGTCCCGTTTGATTTTTTGCGGCATCCAATTCGTCATCCCCAGTAAAACGGATATACTCGGGTCGCTCAAATTCGTTATAATCAGAGATGGGGATTTTGAGATTGCTGCCTGAGCCTGAAGTCGCAAATGCTGTAACAACTAGATTGTTGAGGTCGCCCGAGATATCTGCGATGCCATTGCGGGCAAATACTCGTCCGTAAAAGAGATCGTTATCGCCCTTTTGGGTGTCCATAATGAGGAAGTTACGCATCTGGTCTAGCTGTAAGCTGAAGTCAAATTCACGTAAGCCGCGATGACGGATCGTACCGTGAAACTCAGCGGTATGGTCGTATTGATCGTAGAGTTTGATCCTCGGAAAAGTGATCCGATCATTGTCAAAATTGATCTCACCATTGAAGCGGTAATCAGTGCGAAAGTAATCTATCCCAAAGCGAGCATCTGCAAATTGCCCAGTACCACTGACGACTAAATCCTTAAAACTGCCAAAGAGTTTAAACGCTTGTAGGTTGACTTTGCCTTCGAGGACTGAAAGCGTTGTCTTGACAAATGGATATGCATAATTGAGTGGAAAGCCACCACTGGGCGAAAGTATATCAAAATCAAGTGGCGATTTTTCGTCCTTGGTGGCATAGTTCCCGGCTAGGGTCAAAGTAGTATCAACGCCATCCCAAAGGCTAGAGCGTAAAGCTAAATTGCCATCGCCTTGAGACCATGATACTTTGCTATAGACATCGCCATATGCATAGCCATCTAGGGCAAACGAATCTATCCGACTAACGCCTTTGATCACTGGTTTATACAGCAGGCTATACATTTCCAATTCTGCATTGATCAGCCCGGTGGGTTGATAAATCAAAGGGAAGAGATCATCCAAGATATTGAGACTGATGCCACCAAGGGAGAGTTTTAGAGGGAATTCTTTGTCTTTCGCGATCAAGCCATCGAGTCGTATATATCTGATCGAGTCTTGGATCATGAGGTTTCGGATGTCATAGACTCCATTGCCCACGATGAGAGAATCTCCTTCGGAGAACAATAGAGAATCACCCCGAAATACTAAAAAGGACTGCGCAGAGTCTATGCTAGTGCTGATATAACCATTTTCAAAGAAGGCAGTAGTGAGTTTTAATTGTGCTTCATTATGATCTTCTCCTTGATGAAATACCAAGTCACTTTCGAAGCGATTATTGACTCCTTGAATGTTGATGTCTACATCTTGGAGTTCGAAACGAGGCCCAACTTGAACTGTATCCAAGCGGACTTCACCTGCGGCTGCTAATTTGTTTTGATCACTACGCTTGAATAGATCGATACTCAAATAGGGATTGACTAAGCGGCCACCTGGAAACAAGATGGAATCACTGTCCTGAAGAAGGATGGAAAATTGTTCGTTTAAGCCAAAGCTAATTTCTCCGCTGACCAAGGAGCCGGAAGAAACAAAAATAGGCTCGTTGAGGAAATCAAAGATTTGATTGAGACTATCTCTCGCTGCTACGCCAAACAGGAGATGAGTTTCTAAGCTATCAGGCGCTTTATTGGCGTAGTATTCTTGGATGAGGCTATCATCGTTTTGCAAGAAAAGACGACTTTCTACAAACAATCGTTTAAGTAAAGGCCCAATGGTATGTACACTAAAGTCCCCCGCCAAATCAGCATCCATCAGGCTGCTTTTGAGATTTATATATTTTTGACTCTCGAGATTGTCAGCACGGAGATAAAGGTCTGGTACTCGGATCGCGCTTGTGTCGGCTGGGCGCTCTAGTAAAGCTTGTTGCAGGATCACCTGACCTTGTAGGCCATCAAGCGAGTCTCCAATCAAATCTATGTTTAAGCCCGAGCTTAGTAGTATTTCTTGAGAATATAGGCCATAGGTCTTGGCATTGAGGCGATTGATACGGCCAGAAGCTTGGTATTTTGCCGGTTCGTGCTTCCAATCTAAGTCTAGTTTGAGGTCCGCCAAGCCTTGCCCATCCATACCAAAGATTGTCCCTTTTAGCTGCCTTTCGGCTACTTTGACATCTAAATAGAGAGAGTCTAAATTGTATCCCATCAATCTAGATTGTAAGATTGAGGCATCTATTTTAGTGTCAAGATCATGTAGATTACTCCCTTTGCCAGCAATCGTACCATCGAAATTCAATTCACGAGATACATCTATCCCATCTCCTAAGAGACTATTAATATCTAAGTTTTTGGTGGTGAGTTTTCCTTCATAGGTCAGCATTTTGCTTACTGGCGGAAGTTGGAGATTGAGGTTGAAATCAATATTGCCAAGATTGGAGCCAAGCGAGCCTGCTACATCAAAATCAAAATAGCCTCCTTTAAAAGTACCCAAAAGGTCCATTTGACGAACTTTGGCTAGTTCCTTCGGAAAACGATCCTGTCCAAGGACTTCATGTAAATCACCGATGCCGATATGCCCTTCACTGATATTGAGATCAAGTTTGGCTTTGTCGGTTTGGAGTAGATCAAAGAGCTGGCCTCTCAGTGCGAAATGGGTAGAGTCTCCTAATTCGATTTGCAAAGTATTAAGCCTCAGATGGGATAAGGTTCCCTCGGCACTACCATGTACTTTCCATAATCCACCAATTGGGATCTCACGTGGAGATAGATAATTGATGGTAGCAATATCGAATTGGGAGTTTTTTAGCTCGACGGTAAACTGTTCATCAAATTTGGTATCAAATAATTTTCTCAGAGTTGCCCCCGGCAAACGTACCGTCCCCTTTATTTGGCTGCGATCACTCCTCAAATCGAGCTGACGAGCTTCTACGAATGCTTCTTGTTCTTTACTACTATCTGCGGGCACAATTTCGATCAAACTCGTGAGGGATTGCACCGGGAAACCAGAGCGTTCCTCACGGAGGGAAAGAGAAGTGACGTCGAGTGTGATCTTGCCTTTGGGATTACGGGTAAAAGCGAGTACCGAATTAAGTCTGCTGAGTTGAAGATTGGTCCAATTGAGGTGCCCCGGATTGAGAATGTCGATCTTTTGCGATATTGAATCGCGATAGGTGAGTTTGCTGTTTTTGAGAAATAGGTTTTCAATAGCGAGATTGAGTAGAATAGGCTCCCCCGATGAATTTTGGGGCTTTAGGCTATCTATAATAAACTGGATATTGAGACTTGAATCTTGCTTGCGCCGGTACAAAAAGATATCCGCTTCATCGAGTAGCACGCGTCCTAGGGCAAAGTTTTGTACCTCTTCTCGTTCAAATATTAGGTCCCAGAGAGAAAAGGCAAATACGCTAATATCTAATTCGCCGAGTTGAAGCCATTTTTGATCTTGTTGATCATAGATGGTGAGTCCCTCTAATTGAGCGCGATCGGGCAAAGCAAAATCTACTCCTGTGATTTCAACTCTCGCACCCAAGCGTTCTTCAAGGAAGCCCTTAGCCTGATAAACCAACCAGCTTTGGACCGCTGGTAAGAAAAGGGCAATCCTCAACAATCCTAGCAACACCAAAATCCCGAGTGGAAAACTCAGGAAAAGCTTACGGCTGCGGGGTAATTTGGGTAAGGGTCTTTGCTCCACGGATTAAAGCTACATAATATAGCTGAGGCTTTAGTCAGGATGATAAATGCGCTCAGCGGTGGCTTTGGCTTTTTCCCAATCGAGACTCATTGTTTTACGCTTTTGCTGAACGTATAGTTGCATTTGATCGGTGTAATGAGGGCTATCAGGGTTGGCAGAGCTACCATAGGGGTTAACTGACTCTATTTCAACTCCCTCCTGCGAAAAACGTACCAATTCGATATAGGAATCTCCCACGATAGAATAAAGTCTCCCATCGCCCAAATCTTTATTAGGTGCGGCATAAAGTGCGGCTAAGGTTTCTGGCCCTCCTCCAACTGCTAGACTATAATCCCCTCGACGATGTCTTTGTAGCTGTCCCAAGGGTACTTCAAGCGTGCCAAAATAAGTATTGAGGTGATCCGTCGCATGTCTCAGGGCCGCCACAAAATCTTCCTCTTTTACTTCTTGCCCCTCCTCGGTATAGCGGGCATTGAGTTGATCTACGAGTTCTAGTCCTGCGAGTAAAAAGATGGACGAGGCTACATTATTGGTATCCATCTTTAGATCCCAGCCGCTCAGAATCTCTATAGCCGGGGCCAAATCGGGATACTTTGTCTGATCGAGCTGAGTTAGTAGTTCAAAATTAGTGATGCCATAAAGGTATAGGCTGTCTTCATAGCTGATATCATATTTGATCCGTAGGAAGTCTTCCCAAGTAATGTCATCCTCCTGTGCCATCAATTCTTGAAAGCGTAGGCTACGATTGTTTTCCCATAAGCGGAAACCCATGGTGCTATTCCAGCCATGATACGGCAGGTTGTCAGCAGGAGCAGCTGCTGTATGAGGACTATTATTGGTATTGAATACGTATCCTCCGGCTGGATTGAGGAGCTGCGGCAAACTATCAAAGGGGAAGTATTGCGTTCCCCAAAGGGTAGCTGAAGTATCTCCTCTGACTATGCCAGACCAATCGTATTGTGGATCACGAACGGGCATACGGGCATTACTGACGTAAAAAATATTGTCCTCTCGATCTGCATAGACGATGTTGGTACCCGTGATCGTATTCATCTCCAATGCTTCGCGGAACGTTTCCCAATCATGCGCTAGGTTCATGCGATACCATTGTTCCGCAGCGCGGATATCTTGATTAGCCACATAACGCAAGCTATAAAAGCCGTCTTCGTTTTCAAGAGTGAGGCCATAGGGACTGAGATAATATTTGCGAGAAACCGGCACTTTGATGAAGCCAAACTTGACCTTGGCGCGGGCCTTTTGCTTTTCTAGTTTGAACCATTGACCATCATAGCGGTAAGTGAGTTTTTTGGTCGGATGCATCTCAAGTTTATAGATGTCATATAAGTCAGGCCCATTGACAGTATGGGACCAACCTAAATGCTCATTTGCACCCAAAAATATACTCAAGCCGCCTGGGAAAGTTGCACCGATAATGTTGAGTCCTTCATCCGAAATTAAATGGGCTTCATACCAAGAATAAAGCCCTTCCAATGGCTGGTGGGAGTTGATGGCGAGATAGGTTTTGTTGTCCGTAGTCCGGGAACGATTAATTGCGAAGGCATTAGAGCCTTTGGGTGATTCAGGACCAAGTTTGTTTTCGAGGATCTTGGTGAGTCCTCCATCCACGCCTGTCAATAAAGCAAGCGCTAGCATATAACCTTTGACGATATCTTGCGGATAGACAGGAAACAAATTTGCTTTGAGGACTTCTTTGGGGTGGAGGCGAGCGTATTGATTGACTCCTTGGCAGTACGCTTCCAGCGAACGCCTGAACTCAGCCGAAAGAGCATCGGGATATTGTTCGGCTACTGCTTGATCCAATTGCATCCATTGTACAGCAATATCGATCGCTGCGGCACTGGCTCCATTGATCTCTGCCGAACGCCCTCTGATAGTGAGGAGTTGTTCTTGTACGGTTTTGAAATCATCCTCGGCGGTGGCCCAGGCTAAGCCATAGGCTACTCCTGCATTAGTTGGAGCATAGATATGCGGTACGCCAAAACTATCTCTTGCGATGCTGATCGTATTAGGATCAATTATCTGTTGGGCAAAGAGATTGGAGCTGAACAGCAGATAGCTAATGACGGCAAGAAAGACAGGTTTAGGCATGATGGAAGCATAATATGCCGTAATCTAGACATAATTAAGACATGCCCCAATTACCATTCCCGACAGATCATTCTCCAATCTTTCGTAGATACTTACCGTTGAGCGAAGCTTAGCTCTTATTAGGCCGTGAAACCCCTACTTTAGCATTAGAATCAGACTATGTTAGACTTTACCGAGTCCCTTTTTCAAACGTCTTGCATCTATAATTCCCATTAACGATTTCTGTATCATGAAAATCAATGTATTACTGGTAATTTTTGCCCTAATAGGGAACCTGTTATATGCCCAAGAGGTATTATTGCAAGGCAATATTGCTTCAGTAGAACCTGGTTTTCAACCGGCCTCAACTACTGCTGCTTTTTATAAGTTTAGAGATAGCCTGAATAAAGAGCATATCGCGGCAATACCCGTCAATCATCTGGGACAGTTTCGTAGAACATTACCGGCTAATATAGAGGTGCAAATCTATATTTATTACAATGAGTTTATCCCCATTGATACAATTATCAACACAGGAGATGGCCCAGTGTTAAGTATCCGCTTAATGCTCGTTTCTAAGATGATGCAGTTTTCTGGAGCGACAGCCCAAGAAGATATCGAAGGACAAAAAGTTAGAATTATTTTTCATGATGCGCAGATGGCTCGCCTATTTCAAAAGGCAGGCTTTCAGAATAAATACGGATTCATTTTTTCCTATGTTCCTCGACCCGATTCTTGGGAAGAACTGAGAGATATCTCTGAATATAATGCCGTGATGGAATCTTATTTGGATAAACTCAATCCAAGTGGATGGCGTGATAAGCTATATGCTGAAATGGACAGTCTGATTGATATTCGAGAAAGTTTCGCAGGACTTGATACAGAGTCTGAAGCTGATGACGCTACAGTATTTATAGATATAGATGAAAAACCAGTCGCCTCTCAGCCTGTCGATAGTGAAGTGGCAGATGTTTATGCGATTCCGGAAGAAATGACGATGAATTCAGAGCCGGTACAAAAAACCGATAGTCTCGATTTACCAAAACCCGTATATCTTCCATTGGTACCCAAAGAGGCTATTATGGCGATCGTGTTTGATGAAGGAGAAGAGGAGCCTATCGTCAGATTGCCTGAATCCAGCCAAGCACCTGATATTACTACTGAACCCAATCCTGAAATATTTATCGCGATACCTGAGCCCAGCATTTCAGTTCCTGTAGTGATGGAAGAAACCGTCCCCCCTGTGATTGACACAGATGGGACTATGGTTGCAAAAAGTCCAAATCAGATTGGTGCAGAGCCTCCTACTGCTCCGATTGAGCAAGGCCCAAACCCAGGTGAGGCCCCTATTGTAGAGACTATTTTAGAAGATACATCAGCGAACGCTAATAAGTCAGAGGCAGTGATTGCCGAAGTTCAGACAGCAAAAGAGGCTGAAGTAAGCCTTCCTGCCGCTCCTAGTTTCGAAGCCCCTATTGCCTCCAATCAAATAAAGGAGACTGAAGTAGAAGCCACTTCTATCACTTCATTAAATGAAATTGTACGTCAGACCAAGGAAAATCCCAAACTGATTCCAGGGATCCATATTGAAGCCTTACCGATGACTCCTCCTCCTCCTCGTGAGGAAGAAGAAACTCGATCAAAGCCTGCCTATTCAGGAGGGTCTATCATTGAGTATTTTGATATGTTGCAGACTGATGCGCTCACTTATGCGGTCGAAGAATCAGAACGGATCTACGGTACTCAATCTCAAACCAACCTACCAAAAAGCTGGGGTTTCCCTCGTAAACCTATCCTAAGTCCCATCATGGAAGGGCGTTTACGGGATAACACTATCATGTTTGAAAACTACTATGTGCCACGTCTCAAATGGCAGACGGATGCACCAGTAGCTTTTATGTTAGAGCGTATCGACAAAGACCCCAATTATCGTAGCGTTGAAATCATCAAATATTGGTCGGCTCTTCATTATGAAGACCTGATCCCCGAGCTGATTTTTCGGATCACATATACCGAAATGGTTGGGCTGAAAAAATATCACGATATCATTATTTGGGATAGAGTAGACAGTGGAGACATGGTTTTGAACGGCCCTGGTGCTGAAATTGTAGATGATCTGTTTTCCGTAGCTGGTAGAGCAAACTATTTGCTCAAGAATCTGACAGGTGAAGACTTCGGGGATGTTGGAATGAAAAGCTCAGTCGAGGAACGTCTCATCATCAGAGATCATTGGGTAAACTGGCTTCTGAGCCTTGAGAATGGACATTCCTTTGTAAGTCCCTAATTCTGCCCCCTGATTTTTTTCTGCAAATCAGTTATATTCCTATCATTTAGTAAATTTTTCCCCTTGGACTTTCTCGTGATTGTGGTAGTGTTTTTGCGTAGTTTAGGGCAACACCAAGACTATAAACCTAAAACATGTCAGCATCACTCTTCACCTTAAGAACCTTTACTCTGGCATTGATTGATGACGATCCCATATATCAGTTGATACTAAACCGTCTTTTGAAAGGCTGCCAGCAAAGATGTCGCTCACAATATTTTGCAAATGGTCCTGAAGCTTTGGCTTATTTAAAGCGCAATCATTTAGACCCCGCAAGCACTCCAGATGCTATACTCTTAGATTTGAACCTTCCGATGCTCAAAGGCTGGGACGTTCTCACAGAGATAGAAAAAATTCCTTTTTCCCAAAGACCCAAAGTATATATCCTTTCTTCCTCGATTGATCCGGAGGATAAGCATCGTGCGCAGAAGCATCCTGCAGTTTCTGGCTTTTTGCCTAAGCCACTTTATTTGGAAGATCTCAAAGGATTGTTACAAAAAGCAGCTTAAAATCAGAGATCAGCCGTAAATTGCGGCATGCGTGTTATTATCTTTCTTTTAGTGTCGTGTAGCTCTTGGGGGGCATTTGCACAACAAATAGACACACTCTCTTCTCAAACATTTGATTTAGATCCAGTCGTCCTTACGGCTTTTGAACCTGGACAATCTCTGCTCAAACAAAGTGGCAGTGTTTCAGTACTTGGGGTTCGCGAGTTAACTCGTGATCAGGATCTTATTATCGCCAATGCGCTCAATCGCGTACCGGGCTTACTTATGCACAATG
>JBGCFA010000396.1:0-9102 GCA_045106675.1 Bacteroidia bacterium | reverse complement strand
ACGCTCCGTAGGAAGTGCGTCCAGGCCCATGCGGATAAATACATGCATAGATTCCTGGATCGCTCCGTGGACGGAGTGATAGTGTTCATCGTACTGTGGTGAGTATAGAGTCGAAGAACCGTCGTTTGTGATAATATGCTTGATCTCTGACGCTGGCATTCGTGCGAATTTACGCCGCTAGTTTCGTTTTACAGGTGGCAAAAGAAGGCATTTCTTACACCTAATCTTTAGTTGGCAATTGCTCCACATAAACTGATGTAGATGGGAATGCAAAGGACACGCCAAGTTCGTCGGCTTTACGCATAATCGCCAAGAAAATATCTTGTCGACTCGAAAGCCATGGGCCATAATCCGTGGTTTCAGCCACTACTGCGATAAAAATATTAAGCGAAGAATCAGCCATTTCATGGAACTGTACCAAGGTACTTTCCACTCTCGTCAATGGATGTGCATTAACGATCTCTCTTGTCGCATCGACAAAGGCTTCCATCTTGTCTGGAGAAGTATCATAGGTTAAACCCAGGGTGGTGGTATAACGACGATAGGTCCGAACTCCTGAATTTGTCAAATTGGTGTCAGCCAATTTACCATTAGGGATACTGACCATCGCCCCATCTGAGGCTCTTAGACGGGTAGAGCGGACGCCAACCTCAGTTACCACGCCACTAAAGGAACCGGTATCAATAAAATCACCAATCACAAAGGGCCGATCAACGAAGATCGAAACAGAGCCAATGAAGTTTTTGACCGTGTCTTGTGCTGCTAAGGCCAAAGCCAAACCACCTATCGAAACCCCCGCCAATAAGGCCGTAACGTTGACATTGAGGTTGTCAAGTACAAATATGATCCCTAAAACGATGACGATGATTTTGGTGATCTTGGTGAGTAATGGCACCAGCTGATCATCCATAGTGGTCTCCGTCTTAGCCGCTAAGCCCGTTAATGCTTCTGCGATCACATCGACCAAACGATACAATACCACGATACCAAAGATCGGGATCATCACCTGTAGGGCTAGCTGGAGGTAATACCCAAAACCTCCCGGAGGAAGGAGCAAGGAAGGAATAAACCATTCCAATAATACGACTACCAAGAGCAAACTCAGAGGATGAGCTACTGGCGCAATCAATTCACGGGCAAAAATCGCTTTGGGAAAAAGTTTGGGCAAGATGCGCCTCAACATCAGATTGAAGATCACATCTAGCAGCTTATATCCGACAAAGGCGAGGATCAATAAAATCAACAAGCCTAAATACTGCCACAGATAAATACCTAAGAAAACTTGATGGCCCATCCGAGGTAAAAACTCCATGAAGAGTTCAGAGCCCATTGGGAAAACTCCGTCATGAATTTTCGCAATACTACCCACCGATTTGCGAGAGTATTTCCATTGATTACCGTACTTTTTTACATACAGGTCTGGATACTCTGATGGATACACTCTATAAATCGCCTGCTGTTTGGTAGAATCTTGATAGTTAGAATCAGCCGGAATTTCTTCGGGTTCAATATAATAGGCAGTACCGTCATAGATTTGCTTTAACTCGATCGCGAGTTCTTGCAACTCTTCCGGGCTTTGAAAATCGCCTCGTAGCGCTTCCGCCGCTTTGGCAGGATCGTAGGTATCTGGCTGCAAATAATACAGATGATAATGAACCGCAGCACGAGGGCTAGACAGGTCCAAAGGAATCTGATCCTGAGCGTTCAGCGCAGCTGGCCAAACACAAAATAAAATACAGAGGTAGTAAAAACGTTTCATGACTGGTAATTTCGCTTACAAAGCTACAGAATTGTCACACCGAACAAATCCCTACCTTTACATTATGAAATATTGTTTAAGCTTTTTGTTGAGCTGCCTTATCTTTTCTGTCTCAGCTCAGACCCTAATCCCTTCACCTACTGTCCTCAATTTTGGCGACAACTTTGAGACCCAAACAGATAGTCTCACCCTCAACCTTGACAACCCCCTCCCTTATCCCGTCAATGTTACCGAAATTCACTTTTACAATACCTATACAGCCAAGGATTTTTGGGTCAACAATAGCAGCTTTAGCGTTCCGGCCAACGGACAAACTACGATAACCGTTTACTTTAGACCGCGCCACAACATCAATTATAATAGTGAAATGCTCCTCATTACGGATAGTCGTCGTGGGGCCCTGAGCATCAATCTCCGTGGAGTAGGCAAATACAGCAATACATACTACAATAGCCTCGCCGCCAAAGAGGAGCAAGCCCTCAAGACCTCCATCAAAACCTTATTAGGGCAAAATTACGTCCAACTTTCCTACAATGCCGGTCGCGATGAGATGTATATGATCATCGACAATCAACAGGTAAATGGTCAAGGGGCTTCGGTCAATACCCTCGAAGGAGTTTATACTGGACAAGTCATCACTGGTTTTTCTAATCGTACTGCGGCGCAGAACATGGGCTTCAATACTGAGCACGTTTTCCCGCAGGGATTTTTCAATAGCAATCTGCCCATGCGCTCGGATATTCATCATCTTTTCCCGACAAATTCGAATGCCAATTCGGAGCGCGGCAATCTACCTTTTGGCCTTGTCAGCAATCCTTCTTGGCAGCAAGGCGGTTCAAAAAAGGGTAATGGTAAGTTTGAACCACGCGACGAACACAAAGGAGAGATAGCGAGAGCAATGATGTATTTCGTATTGCGTTATCAAGATTATTCCAATCACTTTTCGAGTCAGACGGCGATTCTTAAGCAATGGAATGTAGATTTCCCGCCTGATGATGTTGGCCGCAGACGTAATGATGATGTCGAAGCGGCTCAAGGCAATCGCAATCCATTTGTGGATTATCCACAATTAGCGGAACGTATCACTAATTTTTCTTCCAATTCGGTCGCCGCCGCCAATTGGCAACTAGATCGAGAAATCGGCAACATAGCGTTCGACACGGTCGGCTTCCCCACCCAAGCTTACTATCAGTATCCGCTTGTCAATCATGGCAATCAGGCAATTGAGATCACACAGTTGAGTTTTAAGCATGGCTTTTTTGCATTCAAAGGCACCAGCGGCTCTCCCGCAACGATCAGTCTCGGAGAAGCTTTATCGCTCCAAATACGACCAGACAATGGATTTGGTCTCATCAATGACACCCTCCAAATCAACACCAATATCCCCGGTCAAGAGCAAATCAATGTACCGATCAGTGCCTTTTTTGATATTAGCAATCCGATAGAGACGGCATTGAGTAGTCCATTCAAAGTTTTTCCTGTCCCTAGTCGGGGAACGCTCTGGATCGAAGGCGGATCGCCCGATCAACTGACGAGCTACCAGCTAAGCGACCTCAGCGGCAAAGTGATAAAGACAGATCAATGGCAGGGTGTTAAGCACAAAATATCAACCACCACGTTCCCGCAGGGCATATATCTACTCCGCATCAGTCAAGGCGCCCAAGTCTGGACCCAAAAAATCAATGTCCTGTAGCGGCGCAAGATTTTGCGCCGCCACAGGATAAACCAGCAAATTAGATCTTGTACCGCCACTAGGAAACAGCATCATCCCCCCTTCTTAAACTCCGTAGGAGTCTGGCCCGTTAGCTTTTTGAAAGCCGTATAAAAAGCTGAGCGAGAGCGAAAACCCACCTCTTGAGCAATCGCCATGATGGTGTAATGTTTATATCGTGCAGCAGTCAGCATTTCCTGGGCTGCGCGGATACGGTAGCCATTGATAAAATCCATGAAGTTCAGGTCATGCAATTCGTTGATAACTTGGGAAAGATATTTACTATTGATACCAAGCGCTTCGGCTAGTTCGCTGAGAGTCAAGGTTTGGGAGCGGTAGGGCTTATGCTCCTCCATATATTCCAGCAATTGCTCCGAGTAGCGTTGCTTTTGTTTATCAACCAAAGAGGAAGACACATAGCGAGTGGGTTCTAGTTCGCTTTCTGCCTCGATGGCTAGCTCTGGGACTACTCCATCAAGAACAGTTGGTCGAACCAAATAGAAAAAAGAAAGTAAGCCGATCATTCCCAAAGCAGCGATAGCTGGAGTTGGAAAATCATTGATTGGCCCTAAGATTAAGAGACTAAACATTCCGGTCAGGAAAGGGAACAACAACACCAAGATGACCCAATTGATCCATCTCAGCTGAGCCTGTTCTTCAAAAGCAGCCGTAGTCCGTACAAATCGCCGGTAACGCTGCACCAGCCTAAGCGAAAAGAATAGATAACTTATAATCTGGGTCATCAGGACCGTACCCAAAACACGCATAGAAAATGGTGGATTTCCAGCTTGTACCTCTACAATAATCGTTGCAACGGATTCGTCAAACACAAATTCGCTGACCAGTCTAAAGAGAATTCCTCCCACGAAAGGCAACAAATGCAGCGCATGAATCCATTGAAAATGGAACTCACGATTGATATAAGTCCGGATATAAAAGTAAATCGCAGGCCCATACAAAAAAGGCGCTGGGCCAAAACTAAATCCTAACAGGCCGCTATTGGGGATATCTATATCTGGATTCAATACCCAAAGTGCTTTCATCAATCCAAAGGACAGCCCGATCAACATACCCGCCAAGATCCGGTTGGTGATCCGCTTACCTTCCTTGCGAAACCAAAGCAAAAGTCCGGTAATCAAGCCTTGGTAGAGGCCAATCAAAATAAGGCCACCCAGCCAATCAATATGTATTTCTTGAAAATTCAATATCCTGCTGCTGCATCATCTCCTCGCCAGTCTGCGCCGCCTTCCAGCCTACCATCCGGCAATACCAAGATCGCGTCGACACGACCGATAGCACTACGATTTTTGATCGTATGTCCGCGATTGAGCAATTCTACGGCAGTCTCACCCGTCAAGGCATTGGCCTCAATTTGGATGCGATCGGGTTTCCACTGATGGTGAAAGCGTTTGGCGGAGACAGAAGCCTGCATGCCCATCTGGTGATCGATCACATTGACGATATTTTGAAAAACGGAGGTGATAATGGTTGAACCGCCGGGCGTGCCGACGACCATCAAGAGTGTCTCTCCTTTAGCGACAATGGTTGGGGTCATAGAACTCAGCATTCTTTTTCCAGGCTCTATAGCATTGGCCTCAGCACCGAGCAAACCGTATTTATTTGGCGTGCCGGGCTTACTGCTAAAGTCATCCATTTCATTGTTGAGCAAAAAACCGGCGCCTCCCACCATCGCACAAGAGCCAAAGCTACCATTGAGAGTAGTAGTGATAGAAACGGCCATGCCAGAGGAATCCACGATTGAATAATGCGTGGTTTGTTCAGACTCTATTGAGGCGGGCATACCCGCTTCAATATCATCGCTATCAGAGGCTTGATTAGCATTAAAATCTGCCATGCGTGATAGTAGATAGTCAGCTTTTATAAGACCGCTGCGCGGAACGGGATAGTAGTCGGCATCGCCCAAATGTTTGGCTCTGTCAGCATAAACGCGGCGTTCGGCCTCGGCCATAAGATGTACAGCATCTGCACTATTGTGCCCATACTCACTCAATGGAAAGGGTTCTACCATCTCCAAAAGTTGTAACAATGCAATCCCTCCACTTGAAGGCGGCGGCATGCTTATGATCTCATGGCCCCGATAATCCCCTTGGATGGGCTTACGCCAGACGGCATCATAATCGGCGAGGTCTTGAAGCGTCATGATACCATTATTGCGCTGCATCTCTGCAACGATCAAACGGGCTGTTTCACCAGCATAAAAGCCAGCATTGCCTTGCTCTGCGATACGGCTTAGCGTAGTTGCCAATTGCGGATGCTTAATTGAGTCTCCTTTTTGCCACTGATCTTGGTTTTCAAAGATCGTTGGTCGAGTACTATAGCGATTGACCGTATTTTTGATATTATTTATTCCTTCGGCTTCTTTTTCGGTCAGAGTGAAACCCTCTCTGGCCAAAGCGATAGCCGGAGCGAGGAGTTCTGCCCAAGGCAGGCTCCCTAAAGAATCATGTGCTGCGACCAAACCCGCTACAGAACCGGGCACTCCGGCCGCTCGCGCACCACGCCAACTGAGATTTTCGATCACCTCACCATCTGAGTCGAGATACATATCCCTTGAGGCGGCTCGAGGAGCTTTTTCACGAAAGTCCAAGGCATAAGTTTGAGCGTTCGCGGCACGCATTACCATAAAACCTCCGCCACCAATATTGCCGGCACTAGGATGCACCACTGCCAAAGCAAAATGTACCGCAACCGCAGCATCGACGGCATTTCCCCCCTTTTTGAGGATCGCGACCCCAGCTTCAGTCGCCAAAGGATGCGCACTGACGATCATCGCTTTGTCTGTTATCAAACCTTTTATCTCAGGGGTAGCGATCGTCGGCTCGGGACTGACACGACACTGGATAAAGAGGGCAGAAAAGATCGCCAGAATGAAAATTGAGCGAAGCTTGGGTATAGAAATATATTTCATCAGGTTTACCGCTTGTGGTGTTGGTTGAAGCACAGAATGTTGCGCCTTTATGGGTTTCGGTTTGCCGATTGGGTGTAGTTTCGGCTTGCAAGCCGAAGCTACGAGACCACGATTACTGAAATCTCCACATTGACGTCTTTGGGGAGACGAGCTACTTCGACAGTTTCGCGAGCGGGAAAATCACTCGAGAAATAAGAACCGTATATCTCATTGATCTGACCAAAGTCGTCCATGTTTTTGAGAAAGATCGAAGACTTGATGATGTGAGAAAAATCTAAGCCTTGGCTGGTCAAAATGGCTCCAATATTGTCCATTACTTGGCGGGTCTCGGTTTCGAGATCGTCGGTTTTGAGCGTTCCGTCAGCGGGATCAATAGCGATTTGACCAGAAAAAAAGATAAGATTGCCTACTTTGGCCGCTTGGCTATAAGGGCCGATAGGTGCGGGAGCTTGATCAGTCTGAATGATTTGCTTCATTGCTAGAGGATGATTTGGAGGACGACCATGGATTGAGTCGCGCCACGATTGCTTTTTCTTTTTGGTAAAAGTAATCGAATTTCCCGAACACAAAAGCCACCCCTAGCAGCAAAACCATATAAACGGGTGTGATCAAGAGAAAATAAACCAAAAAATACAACCAGCCAGATTCTATCCCCGTCATCGGCATGAGATACTTAGGGACAAATGATGCCGTAGTGCCCGTAATGGCAAAAACGCATAAGATCCGTACTATATCCCACTTACTCTGACCGGTAAATAATCCCATGTCTATCTAACTTGCACTAGCGGCTAATTGTTGGCTTATTTTTCAAAGATACAACTTAGAGATTGGAGAATCCTCAATATCCAATGACGAATTTCAATGTCGCAGGAATTACTGATATGAACAACTAAAATTGGGCCTCCTTATTTAGCATTTATAAGATTCTCTATATTGCTCATGCAGCGAAAAGAATAGCTCCCACCGTCTAGCCATAAAACCCTCAATCATGCAAAAACTATTATTTTTTTCCCTCATTTGTTTGGCGCTAAGTTTTAGTGCTTGTGAGTACACAGATCTTCCCGCTCCCCTACCGGAAACAGAATGGGTTGATTTTTCGAGCCCTGAAGTAGGTCAAAGCACTTACTTTGTACGCTATACTACTGATTGCAATAAAATTGATCGTGCGTTCCAGTTTACTGGAGATACCATGATACTTTCTGTAACAGCGGTTGATGGCATAACGACTACACTGGAAGAGCGCTTTACCAAAGGTTCTCCTTTTTATAAAGATGGCCTAGTTGAGCCAACCCGTTATGATATCACGACCAATAAAGATTATGCTTTATTAACAGATAGATGGAATTCTGCGCTATTCTTCTTTTATGGCAATGACACTCTTCGTCTATCGGCTGATCATAGTGCGACCTTAAAGCAAGATATCTGTCGTCTTCAGATCGAAAATCAAAACTTTATCGGCAATGAGATTGGTCGTGTAGCTAGTTTTGAAATTGGTCCTTTGAAGCAAAAAGATAAAACCGCCGTTTCTTGTGTGCCGATGGTCTTAGAGATGGATGCTTATTTGATCTATGACAAGAATCATCTGCATATGAGCCATACTATCGTTCTAGATGGGACCGTAAGCGGTTGGGTGGCGCTTAAGCCTTAGGCTTAGCAATATTATTTTTGAACTGCTGGCTATTTCTGGGAACAATGTTCCGAGAAATAGCCAGTTTTTTTATCCTCCTATCCCCTCAATAGTAAGTTAAAACAGCTCTAGTCCTAAGCTAGTTCCTTGTTTTAGTCCCTTTTATTTCTGCACCGCTTCGCGGAACGCTCCTATTTAACCACAGCAAAAAAACTATCGATTGGCCTCACTGAGACTGCCCCTAAGGTTAGTGAATGCACGATAAAGTGAATCCCACCCTGGAAAAACTCATCCTCGCTCTAAGAGAAAAAAGAATCTTTATCTAAATAACTTTTGTAGAGCTATTACTTTAAAAATATAAACAAAATCACCTACGAGCGGTTGTGTTTTTGTATTTCCAACTAATTAGAGCTTAATATTTTAGCAGTAGTGTCTCAGACATTTGACTGACAGACTACTATTGTAATCAATACCCACATGAAGAATTATTTAAAATCCCTCGGGCCTGGTGGAATCTTAGGTCTTGGAGCCAGTTTATTGATCATTTTCTTCGCTGAATATCTCTTCCTCACGGGAAATGAGATGAAAGGAATATTTGTCGGACTCTGGGCCCCTACCCTATTAGGATTCATGAATTACCTAAAACTCAGCAAGTAATGGAAGACAATAACATTATTTTCATATTTTCAATCTTCATCTTCAGCATCGGTATTATCATGTTTGTTTTGATGAGTAAACAGTTCCAAAAAATGTCCCAAAATAAATTCGAAGGCGGAGAAGAGGGAGGCCCAAGAGCTTTTTTATTTAATCGTTTAGATAAATTTTTCACAGAGACCGAAGATATGCCCCCAGAATTGATGCACCTAAAGAAAGATGAAATCAAAAAACTGATCGACGAGATAGATTGATCCAATTCTCACAAACAATACCCTGTTGTTTCCAAGCTCAAGGCAATTCTTCCGTATTTTGAGACAAAATCTGATTCATGTCTCTCTCTACACTCCTCATTCAAGAGTCTCACAGACGCCTCGTTCAGGAATCCATCCCCCGTATCCGCCAATGCTTAGACCAACTAA
>JBGCFA010000395.1:0-32578 GCA_045106675.1 Bacteroidia bacterium | reverse complement strand
TCATAACTATCAGTAGCAGAACACATAGCAAACATAAAACCACCTCCTTCTATATATTCCTTTAATCTCTTGGCAACAGCTAATTTCAATTGAGATACTTTATTGAATCCAAGTTCAGTAGCCAAAGATTCCATTTTTTTCTGATTTGCTTTGTACTAAGGCTGTTCTCCTTGAGAACCATAAAATTTGCCATATTGTCCTGTATAATCTTCATGATGTAGGTGTAGCCAGTCGTATAATGGGAGTTCACCTTTAATAACATCTTCGTCGTAAATAACTTCGTATGGTATCTCGGCATAGGTCATGACCAAGGTCACCGCATCATCCCAAGGCAGTTTGTTTTTAGGTGAATAAACCGCAATTTTTGGCGATTTTTCTAGTTTGACCGCATCCATATTGACATCTTCAGCGGTGATCATTGCTAAAATCTCACTAGATCTACCATCAGAGATTCTTTCGTACTTGATGCCTCTTACCTGCAGTTCTTGTTCAAATGGACTTGCATGTCTAAACATGAAGCTGCCGCCTCTATAATTGAGTAGCCAATCTACTTCTACCTGATAGGTCAAAATCCAATAAGCAAGGCCATAGGCTTTGAGGTGGTCAGATTGAGCATAATCCATCGGTACCAATAGATAGTCTGCACGGACCGTAGAAAGACTGAAAGTGATGCATAAAAGCAACCAAAATTTTCGCATACGTAAATGTTCTATTATCAGCTTTTGAGAAGCGATGAGAGCGAATTCTAAAATTGAAGATACAAAAAAGGCCTGTATTCCATATTAGAATTGAACGATAACCCGGTTCCTTTGTTAAGGATTTTATATTTTTACGATATGAATATTTTAACGTTCATTTGGGAAGGCTTCAAGTTAGCGTGGCAAGCTATCAACGGAAAGCGTACCCGCACCTTCCTCACAACCTTAGGAGTAGCCACTGGTATCTTTACGATTTCAGGGATATTGACCTTGGTCAATTCCATGCAAAGCTCTGTGACCGAAAACCTCTCTGCCCTAGGTAATACGACCATTATGGTCCACCATTGGCCTTGGAAGGATAATAGCAATGATTGGTATAAATACTTCAATCGCCCCAAAGTGAGCTATCGAGATTTTGACCGTCTTAGTCGTGATCTCGATAATGTCGAAGGAGTCGCATATGTCGTTACAGCCAACCGGCAAAGTGCTCGTCGTAAGGGACGTGAAATGAGCAACATTAGCCTAGTAGGGGTTACTGCTGACCTGGCGCTTATCAGCGATTTAGAGTTTGCTGAGGGTAGGTTTTTCTCAGAAATGGAGCATCATCTCGGTTCCGGAGTCTGTGTGATTGGCTATAATCTAGGCGAAAATCTCTTTCCTAGCCAAAATCCAATTGGCAAAGAAATACGAGTAGGCTCTAAGCAGATGATTGTCGTTGGCCTGATCGAAAAACAGGGAGCCACTATGTTTGGGGGCAGTGATGACGATAAAGTCTACGTTCCCTACAAAACCTTGGCTCGCATGGTCAATATGAACCAGCGCTCCGTCGATAAAATGATCTCAATCAAAGCGAGTAGCCGAGAACTATTAGATGAGGTGGAAGCAGAAACGATCGGTATTATCAGGGCCGCTCGAGGCCTCAAACCCAAAGTCGAAGACAATTTTGCTATCAACAAGCAAGAATCGCTCATGGCGCAGGTTGATCAAATCTTCGGGTTACTCGAAAGTGGAGGCTTGGTCATAAGTTTGTTTTCGGTAGTTATTGCTGCGTTTTCTATCGGAATGATCATGTATATTTCGGTCAAAGAAAGAACAAAAGAAATCGGTATTCAAAAGGCATTAGGCGCAACCAAAGGTTTTATCCTCTTTCAGTTTTTGACTGAAGCATTATTGATTTGTATCGGAGGAGGGCTAGTAGGATTGTTTGGCGTTTTCCTTTTAGGGGAAGTCATCACCTTTTTTCTCACCCGAGCTGATATTGCACTTACTATCGCCCTTGACACTGGTAATATATTGATGGGATTAGGACTATCTCTTTCTATTGGGCTCCTCGCTGGTATTGTACCAGCCGGAATTGCTGCTTCTGTGGACCCTGTAATCGCGATTCGAGAAGGCTAATTTCACCTAAACACTAACTCAAACATATCCATGCGGGTAATTGACCACCTATCCTCAACAAAAAATCCAACTGTTTCCGTTGAAATAATTCCTCCTAGACGAGGCCGCAACATTCAAAAGATTTATGATGCGATTGAGTCTATTATTCCTCTCAAACCGCCCTTTATTGACGTTACCAGTCATGCTGCAGAGGCGATTTGGGAAGAACAAAGAGATGGCACCTTCAAAAAGAAGGTCAAGCGCAAAAGCCCAGGTACTTTTGGTCTCTGTGCCGCTATCAAGTATAAATACAATCTAGAGCCGGTACCGCATATCCTCTGTGGGGGATTTACTTGTGAGGAAACTGAAGATGCCTTGATAGAACTAAACTATCTTGGTATTGAAAATATTCTCGCCATCCGCGGTGATAAGACTAATCCACGTCCTGTCCCCCAAGATCGTACTACTAATAATTATGCGATCGATCTAGTAAGCCAGATTGATTCGATGAATAAAGGGCACTATATCGATGAGTTAATCGATGCTGCGAGAACTGATTTCTGTATAGGGGTGGCTTGTTATCCCGAAAAGCATTTTGAATCCCCCAATAAGAAATTTGGAATCAAGATGCTCAAAGAAAAACAAGATGCCGGTGCTCATTATGCGGTCTCGCAAATGTTTTATGATACCCAGAAGTTTCTCGATTTTGTGCAAGAAGCCCGTGATGGAGGCGTCACCATGCCTATCATCCCTGGCATGAAAATTATGACTTCCAAAAAGCAGCTTACTCGCCTACCTTCGATTTTTCATATCGACATACCAGAGGAGCTAACCGATCGTATGATGGCTGCCAAAAATCGCGAAGAAGAAATTCAAGTAGGCGTAGATTGGTCGCTTAAGCAAGCTGTAGAACTCTTAGATGCCAATATCCCTTATTTGCATTACTACATCATGCAAAACACCACCCCCTTTATCAAACTGATGGATTCCCTTAAGGCAAAAGCCTAAGGAAGAGCCAGTATCTAATAAGTAATGTCGAATGAATAAGGATCTACTCCTTGTCCATTCGACATTTTTCAATTCATCTCGATCCCCATTCGAAGTATGATTGGTGCCTTAGCACTCGTCCACTGGACAATTGAAGAGGCCTTGGACTGGCAAAAAAGCTGGGGAGGCGCTGGATAGTACAGGGGCAGCTTTTTTTTGCCTTGATTTTTGGTTCCTTGCATCTAAGGCAAAGAACAAGTGTTTGGTAATCAGGTGTTCATCTGACTTTAACTCCCCACTAAAATCTCCGCTCCCGAAATCCCGAGTTCACGATTGGTGGAGAGGATCAATATTTCATCACCTGCCTTACATTTTGCTAAGACTTCCTCTATCGCCAGGCTACGATAGCTCTTATCATTGTACATCACCAAGGTGCCGGTTCTGTGATCTCGGATCGCTACGCGGAACGTTTGGGCTGGGCCACTCACCTTCCATATATCCTTTGGGGCGACGATCACACGCAACTGGAGTGTACCTTCATCTTTGAGAGAAACTTTAGATACTCCTCTAGGACTATATTCTGAAATTACCATCTCCCCATTGAGAAAGACTGCCGCACAATTATTAAAATCCGACTGAGCTGAGAGGAAATTCAGCATCAACATTCCGCAAAAAAACATTACTACATTTTTCATAAGTCAATTTTTTGTAGAGACTGTTTGAAAATTGGAAGCAGAAAGGACAAGAGAAAATTTTGGGTTCTGCCAAGCCGGTTTTTGCGAAGAATAGCGAGCTATTTTGAGCGAAAAAGGCGTAGGCATGGTTCCGAAAATTTCTCTTGTTTCTCTGGTAACAAATTCAATCAGTCTCTTAGTTCAACGACTGCAATTTGGCGTTCCGCGACGCGACTAAGGTTTTGGCTCTGTAAAAGAATGTAAAGGAAATGTAAAAATATCAGCCTGCCTCTACTTAAACCGTAATTTAACGTCAGCTTTAAATTTGAATAGTTAACTCTTATTAGAGAAGGCGTGCAGGCTCGGCAAAAAAGAGGGGGAGGCGATGGGGAGCGGGTCGGAAGCATTTTTTTGCCTTGATTTTTGGTTCTTTGCATCTAAGTCAAAGAACAAGTATTTGATAATCAATATTTTATCCCAGAGTGGGTTTATTACTCAAGCTAATTTGGCATCATGCAAGCATCCCAAACCAAACGCCTTAGTCTTCTCGCTTTGATTGCGATCATCGGTTTGATGGGCCTACAAAGCTACTGGTTTTCGCGCGCTTTTGAACGTGAGCGTGGCGTAAAGGCAGAACAGGCACAATTAGCTTTACGACAGGCGGCACACGAAATATTGCGACATCTTGGGGATAGTACTTCGGTGATTCAGCCGATTGAGCAGGATGGTAATCAATTTTTGTTGCGTATCGATCATAGGCTGTTGTTCGACATGGTCGAACAAGAAGTAAATGATGCTTTGGCCAGTCATCACCTTAGCGCGCCCTATCGTCTCACGGTTTTGGACTGCGCCCAACGCAATATTTTGATGGGCTTTGACCTCGCCGTGGCGGATACTACTCGCGAATTGCCCTGTACAGAGAGGATAGTGGTGCCAGATTGCTACTATCTTAGTCTGCGATTTCCCACTTGGGGCACGCATCTACTTGATGAACTCTGGATTTGGTGGGCTACTGCGCTGATTTTTTTGTTGATGATCGCCTACTTCGTGTACAACCTTATCCTCATGCAACGAGAAAAGCGCCTCGCCCAAATGCGCCAAGACTTTGTCAACAATCTCACCCATGAGTTTCGTACCCCGATTACCAATATAGGTCTAGCCCAAGAAGCCTTGCAACAAGTCTTGCAATCCGAAGCCGAAAGCGAAGGTGCTCAAACCTACCTCAATATCATTGGCGCGGAAAACAAACGCCTCCAAGAGCAAACCGAACGCATTTTACAAGCCGCTAAAGCCGAAGGGCAAAGTCTGAGTTTATCCAAACGCCAGGTCGAAATCAATCACTTATTGGAAGAATTGACCCAGCGATTTGCTCTCAGGATCAGTCAACTTGGGGGTGCGATCAGTTTTGAACCTTTGCCTGCTGCGCAGAACGTTTGGGTGGATCCTTTTCATTTACGCAATGCCCTCAGCAATTTGATCGACAATGCCATCAAATATTCTCCCCAGACGCTGAGCCTCAGCATCTGGCTGAGGGTGAATGATACTTCTTTGGTGATTGGGATCGAGGACCAAGGTCAAGGCATCGCCGCTAAAGAAATTCCTTATCTATTTGAACCCTTTTTTCGCGTTACCACAGGCGACCTACATGATGTCAAAGGCTTTGGCCTCGGCTTGAGTTATGTGCGACAAGTAGTCGAAGCTCACGCTGGACAAATCATCGTGGATAGCAAACTCAATCTCGGAAGTGCCTTCAAAATCATCCTGCCCCTTGAATCCTAAACCTCAATACCGCATCCTCTTGGTCGAAGATGACCAAACCATGGCCTATCTAGTCCGAGATAGCCTGCAAAGAGCGGGTTATGAGGTTGATTGGGCTGAGGATGGTGCAGTGGCCTTTAGCCGCTTTATGAACCATCCTTATCAACTTTGCATCCTCGATGTGATGCTCCCTAAACAAGATGGTTTTTCACTCGCCGAGCAAATCCGTCGCCTCAATCAAAAGGTCCCTTTGATCTTTTTGACCGCGCGCCATTTGCAAGAAGACCGTCTCAAAGGCTTACGTTTGGGCGCTGACGACTATTTGGCCAAGCCATTTAGTATGGAGGAGTTGTTGTTGCGGATTGAAGCCTTGCTGCGCAGAACGTATCGTCAAAACTTTGTCCAAGGCAAGGGCAGAGAACTAGTTGCTGGAGAATTTTTGTTGGACATTCCTAACCAAAAGCTCAAGCGTTCTGCGGAGCAGACCGACCTCACTTATCGCGAAACTCGCTTACTGGGCCTCTTTTTTGGCCACCCCAACCAATTATTGCAGCGGGACTGGATCGAACAAATAATCTGGGAAGATGAAGGCTTGGTTGTAGGCCGTAGTTTAGATGTCTTTGTCTCTCGCCTGCGCAAAATCCTTAGCGCTGATCCGAATCTGCAAATTATCAATGTGAGGGCAAGGGGATATAGATTAGAAGTGCGTAGCCGATAGCAAAAAACTATTGACAACGCACTTCCTTTACGGAGGTATTTGATACTTATTGTCTCCTCACTTTGTGAGAGACCAGTACTTGTCCTTCAGCATCTAAAATAGATACCATATAGATGGCTGAGGGTAGATTGACAAGTGAAAAGCTTGTTTCAAGCTGGCCATTACCCTCTAGATGCCGAGAAAATCCCTCCAACGCACGTCCATTCATATCAAAGAGACGTACTTGTAAACTCGCCATTTTTTCCGTTTGGAAACGAATGTGGAGTTCGTCTGCAGTTGGGTTAGGATAGATGGTATAATCCACCACCACTTCTGGCAGTTCTTCGATTCCAACAGTCCCGAGGTCTGCTTGCTGAAATCCTTGAGATAGGCTTAGCGAACCACTGATCAGGTATGTAGATACTGCTTCTCCGACTGTAGAGGAGATAGATACATTGCCAGAAGTGCTTTGATTTCCGGTGGAAGCTACTACTTGTCTTTCCAGCGTTACCTGAGCCTGGGCATAAAAACCGAGGCTTACTAGGCATAGGGTAAACAGGCTATAAATTAATTTCATAATAGATCAAGGTTTAAAGGTGGTAAACTGGAAATTGCCCTGAATAAGAGTGCCTGCTGAATTATAAAGATAAACCAGTAGTTTGCCTCCTACGCTGCTAACCCGAATACGATGCACGCTACTGGTGGCAGAAGTAACGGTGGTACAGTAGTTCTGCCAGAAGTAATTTTCTCCTGTAATGGTGATTTCATAGCGCAAATTAGCCGCAACCCAATTGACAGTGTAGTTACCCGTTCCTGAAGGAGTAGTTCCTGCAGACTGAATAAAACCAAACGCAATAGGACCTTTGGCAGCCGTTGACTGTACAGTACCATCTTCGAATTCTACAGATTTGAATTCAGCAGATCCGTCGGTATTGACTCTGGCAACTACATTGGTTCCTCTTTCGAATTCCAGAAACTGGGCTCCATCTGTGGTAGCGGCGTCTACTTTGATTTCCAATACGTCTCTGGCCGCGGGAGGCGTACCAGCTTCTACACTGATGGTGTTTTGAGTTGTGGTGCTGTGTACAATATGGAGAGGATGACTTGGGTTGCTGGTGCCGATACCTACACTTCCTGTGTCATAATACACATCTGAACCACTTTGAGTCCATGCAGAACTGCCTGCATCATCATCAGCTGGTGCCCATTCAGTCCCATTCCATTTCAAGGTTTGCCCACTGGCGGGAGCGATAGCGGAAACATTGGTGAGATCTGCAGCTTCCATATCTGTGGCCACTTTACTATAAGGAACATTCTGGAAATCCGTAACTCCCATACTGAGGAAGCCGCTTCCATCGTCAATTTCTACTTCCAAAGAAGCAGGAGAAGAATTCCAGTCAATCGCCGCGAAGGCGACCGGATCTCCAGAACCAATTATGGCCGAGAATAGGCCATATTCAGAAGTCGAGACCGTTTGAGTAGCCTGATAAACCTGACCCCCTCCCTGGCTAACAGTAAAGCGAACTTGGAGGAGTTGCTGAAACAATAATGTCCCGCCATTGTCGCGGGCCACAGCTTGGTAAAAGATGCCATCATTTTGGGCAAATGCAGGCATGCAAAGCCCAATCAACAAGGTGAGAAAGACAGAGTAGTAATTTAGACGTTTCATTGCATAAAGTAATTTAAGGATGTTATTCTTAAGGTATTTTATGAAGACGAGTACTATTGAAATTTTACATCACCCTTCCGTACAATTATCAGATTTACCTTCCAACCACAATTGCCACCACTGTGAGAACACAAAGCCTATATAGCGGCCCATGGGAGATTTTTGCTGATAAAAGTCAAAATGCCTAGGAGGCTTTTCGCTCTTTTGGTCATCGTAGCAGACTTGGATGGTACTGCCTTGCTGCGACTTGCCTAAGGAAAATGTAGTCAGAGACAGACTGGTCGTTTTGACGGTAATACGCTCCGTGACCATGCGGTTGGACCGGATGAAAGAGGAGCGATGAAAACGATAGGCAAGGTCAAATTCATTGATGACTAATACATAGTCGATATCTTTGAGGGCTTCAACCTCAGTTTTTTGAATGCGATTGTTTTCCACATCATAGATTTCTCTAAAAGCAAATCCGCGCGGAGGGTCCGCATTGAGAAAATGTACAGTGTCGGTCTGACCCAAGGCTTGAATTTGTTCAGTCAACAACCAGCCGAGCCTGATCATCAATTCAGGCTTTAATCGCCCTACATAAGAACGGTCCTCTCCAATGGTCAAAAACTGGGTTACCTGCATATCGAGGCCCTGATCGAAGGTGAAGCCTTTGCTACTGACGTAAACGCCAACGCTTTTTCCTTGCAAAGAAGGCATCAGATTTTCTGACTTAGCACTTAAGCCATTCCAGTCAAAAAGTAATACAATTAATAAAAGCCACGCTGAGATTTGGTTCATGAAACTCAATTTATGAATTTTCTCCTTATTATAGAGAGACTACGTTTACTACGATTACGCTACTATGTCTGTTTTAATTGTATTTATGGGGGTGGGTGTCCTCCTATTATTGGTCGCGGTATTGCGACTAAACACTTTTCTCTCCTTTTTGATTGTTGCTTATGGTGTGGCCTTAGGCTTGGGTATGGACCCAATACCTGCGGCCAAATCTGTCCAAACGGGCATTGGCAATATATTAGGATCCTTAGTCCCCATTTTGGGGCTGGGAGCGATGCTTGGCAAATTAGTCGCTGAGAGTGGTGGAGCCCAACGCATCACCCAAACCCTGATCAAATGGTTTGGAGAGCGCTGGATACAGATCGCCTTGGTACTGACGGGCTTTGTGGTTGGAATTCCGATGTTCTACTCAGTTGGCTTTGTGATTTTGGTGCCATTGGTGTTTACCGTTGCTGCATCCACACGCTTGCCTTTGCTCTATGTAGGTATGCCGATGCTCGCCTCTTTGTCGGTTGCACATGGTTATTTGCCCCCTCACCCTGCACCTACAGCCATCGCAGAGTCTTTTGGGGCCGATATAGGATTGACCCTTATCTATGGCATCCTGATCGCGATTCCGGCCATTTTAGTCGGGGGTGTTTTCTTCTCCCGTTTTCTCAAAGGCTTCAATCCGCAACCTCCTGAAGAACTATATCGCAAAGAGGTAATGCCGGAGGAACAATTACCTTCCTTTGGACTTAGTATGTCTTTGGCGCTTTTACCAGCCTTATTGATTGCATTTAAGGCTTTGGCCGATTTGTTTTTGCCAGCCGTCGGAACAGGTGGAGCGTTCTCCGAAGGAGCCCACTATATACTGGGTATGCTTGGAGAGCCTATCATCGCGCTCTTGCTTTCAGTCATCTTAGCGATCTGGCTACTGGGGTTGCGCAATGGGCGTAGGATGGATGCGGTGATGGATGATCTGGTCGAGTCAGTCAAAGCGATTACGATGATATTGCTGATTATTGCTGGGGCAGGCGCTTTGAAACAAGTGCTCTCCGATAGTGGGGTGAGTAATGAAATTGCGGCTTACTTATCAGACGTTAATATTTCGCCGATTATACTCGCTTGGGGCATCGCGGCGATCATTCGAGTCTGTGTCGGATCGGCTACTGTGGCTGGTTTGACTACAGTGGGCATCATTCAAGGTATGGTTGCTACTAGCGGGGTCGCTCCGGAACTCTTAGTCTTAGCGATTGGCGCAGGCTCATTGATGTTTTCACACGTAAATGATAGCGGATTTTGGATGTTCAAAGAATATTTTAACCTTAGCCTTAAGGATACTTTCAAAACCTGGACCGTCATGGAAACCTTGGTCTCCATCATGGGCTTGATCGGTACCTTAGCATTAAGTTGGATATTGTAAGTGAGGAGAACGGGCTTAGGATCGCGCGCTCAATACTCGCTACTCAATACCTTCTACTATATACTCGCTACTCAATACTCAGAAATACACTATGTCAATCACTTCTCGCATTCAAGAGTTAGGCTTAGAATTGCCGCCAGCGCCCCCTCCGGGTGGGATTTATAAATCTGTATTGGTACACGATCATCTGCTTTATATCTCGGGTACGGTGCCGGTGCGTGCTGACGGAAGCTTTATCACGGGCAAAGTAGGGACAGATTTGAGCATAGAAGAAGGTTATGCCGCTGCTCACCAAGTAGGCTTGACGATGTTGTCGGTGATCCAAACTCACTTTGGGGATTTCGATGCTATCGAACGCCTCGTCAAAACCTTTGGTATGGTCAATTCCGCGATGGACTTTTACGATCATCCCAAAGTGATCAACGGCTTCAGTCAGTTGATGCAAGAAGTCTTTGGCGAGGATCGTGGTAGAGGCGTTCGCTCAGCGATAGGTATGATGCTCCCGGTAAATTGTGCGGTGGAAATTGAAGCAATTTTCGCACTCAAAAAATCCGGCGACTATGCTTATTGATATCGCGGCTTATAAGGTCGATAATATTGATCTGATTGATTCGCCCGCTCTTTTGGTCTATCGAGAGAGAGTCGAGCAAAATATCGCTCGGATGTTGGAGATGGCCGGCCGTGCCGAACGCTTAATCCCACACGTCAAAACGCATAAAATGGCGGCTGTGATCCAGCTTTTTCTGGAAGCAGGGATCAAAAAGTTTAAATGCGCCACTATCGCAGAAGCCGAAATGACAGCTTCCTGTGGTGCCGAAGAAATCGTCTTAGCTTATCAACCAGTGGGGCCTAAACTCAATCGTTGGGTGAGTCTCATTCAACGCTTTCCTTGGGTACGCTTTGCGGCACTAACAGATGATGAAGGTATCATTAGTCAATTTGCACGTATCGCCGAAAAGCAAGAACAAAACCTCTGGCTTCTCCTCGATATCAATGCCGGTATGGGGCGTACGGGTGTTGCTCCGGGACCTAAGGCCAAGCAACTCTATCGCTTGATCCATGAGCATCCATTACTGGCGCCTGCAGGTTTGCATGCCTACGATGGACACATTCACAAGGCAAATCTCCAAGAACGTCAAGCTCAAAGTGATAAGGACTTTGCGGCGGTACTACAACTCAGGAATGAGCTACAAGCCGAAGGGATGCCCGTCGAACGCCTGATCACGGCAGGTAGTCCAAGTTTTCCTACTCACCTTGAGCAAGAGGATGTCGAATTGAGTCCCGGCACGACGATTTTTTGGGACGCAGGCTACGGCACTGCTTTTCAAGATATGCCTTTTGAACCTGCCGCTTTGGTCTTGAGCCGGGTGATCAGCAAGCCTGCTCCGGGTCAATTATGCTTGGATCTGGGACATAAATCAATCGCCTCAGAAAATCCTCCAGAAAAGCGAGTGGTTTTTCCTGAGATAGAAGTCAAAAAAATCATCACCCATAGTGAAGAGCATTTAGTCATAGAAACTCCTCAAGCAGATCAATATCAAGTAGGGGATGTGCTGTATGGTTTGCCTTGGCACATTTGCCCAACGGTCGCTCTACATCAAGAAGGTATCGTCATCGAAGAAGGGATGGCGGTGGGGCATTGGCCTGTAACTGCGAGAGATCGCCGTTTGAAAATATAGTATCATTATGATTATTGACGCACACCTTGATCTAGCGATGAATGCGCTAGAATGGAACCGAGATTTACGCCAAAGCGTGGAGGCTATTCGTTCGCGAGAAGCGGGAAAAATGGACCTCCCTGGACGTGGCAAAGCAACGGTTTCCTTATCGAGTTTGCGTGAAGGAGGCATAGGACTGGTGGTCGCTACCCAAATAGCACGTTATGTGAAAACGACTAATCCTTTGCCCGGTTGGCACTCTCCAGAGCAAGCTTGGGCTCAGACCCAAGGACAACTCGCTTGGTATCGCGCCATGGAAAGGGCAGGGGAGATGGTGCAAATCCGTAATCTAGCACAACTTGAAGCGCATCTTGAACTTTGGCAGTCGCCTCCGCCGAACGCTCCTGTCGGTTATATCCTCAGTCTTGAAGGAGCAGACTCTATCGTTAGTCTAGACTACCTCCAAACAGCTCATGATGAAGGACTGAGAGCTATCGGACCTGCACATTATGGTCCCGGTACTTATGCTCAAGGCACTGATGCCGAAGGCGGCATAGGGGATAAGGGGCGCGCTTTGCTCAAGGAGATGTCTCGCCTCAATTTGATTTTAGATGCTACCCATCTCTGTGATGAGAGTTTTTGGGAAGTGATGGAGATATACGAAGGGCCAGTCTGGGCCAGCCATTCCAATTGCCGTGCTTTGGTTCCACACCATCGACAGTTTTCGGATGAGCAATTGCAGCATTTGATCGGGCGAGGTGCCGTCATAGGGGCTGTGCTCGATGCTTGGATGATGGTGCCGGGCTGGAAGAAATTTGAAAGTTTACCCGGAAACCCAGATGTGAGACTCAGTCATATGGTCGATCACATTGACCATGTATGCCAATTAGCCGGGAACTCCTTACACGCTGCGATCGGTACTGATTTGGATGGCGGCTTTGGGCGAGAACAAAGCCCTTCTGATCTTGACACGATAGCTGATCTACAAAAATTACCAGATTTATTAAAGCAGCGGGCTTATACTTCAGCCGATATTGACAATATTATGTACGGCAATTGGCTCAGGTTCATCCGTAATGCCTGGGCTTAGCCCTAAAAGCCAGCTTAGAATTCCCTCCTTTTTGTATTTTTTTGCCCTAGCAAAAGCGATAGGTTCGTAATAACAAACTCCCGAACACACCGGATTACGTAGGAACGTTCTTCAAGCGAATTAGACTGATTTCTGACAAGCATTGCAAATCACCCCTAGCGTGCAAACTGAGCGCATATTGGTGAACACTTGAAATTTCATTGTTTTTGAGTGTCAAGAGCTATGTTAGAAGTTTAACAAGCTTTGTAATTTTTCTGTAATCACTTTTTCAATCCGGAAACTAGAAACCGACGTTTATGCTGCAATCAAAAATTCGTGGTTCAAATCAACAGCTCAGTAAGGCCGATTTACTGCGAAGAATCCAGCAATTGGAGGATGAAAACCGTAAGGTGAAAGCGCATTATGAGGAGCGGGAGCAAATGATCGCTAGGAACGATGCAAATCTCAACTCTGTGATTGAAAATACAGAGGATATGATTCTTTCAATTGATACTAAGTATCAATTGTTGGTTGGCAATTCTGCGGTCTTGACTATGATCTATGATCGGTGGAATACCGTGGTGCAGCAGGGAGACGATCTGTCAAAAAAACTACCCAAAGAAAAATTTGAATTCTGGCGCCCCAAAGTCGATCGTGCCCTAAATGGCGAATCCTCTAAAGGGCTTGAGTGTTTTGAGTTAGAGGGTAAAACATACTTTTTTGAATGCTCTTTTTCTCCTATTAAGGACGGAAACCGCAAAGTGACTGGTATGACAGTCTTTGCCAAAGACATCACCAAACGTCATCGGCAGCAAGAAGAAATGAAAAAAAGGGAGCAGCTTCTAGCTTCCATCAACTACTCTATCAAAGAAGGAATCTTTCGTACTACTTCTAAGGAAGGGATCATATACATCAATAAGCACTTTGTGGAGATGTTTGGCTATGATTCTGTGGAGGAGATGTTTCCGATTGATCCAGGAGACTTATATGTTGATCCTGCTCGTCGCGACTACTTTCGGGACTTTATGCAGGAAAACACTTACTTCGAAAACGAAGAGGCTGAATACAAACGCAAAGACGGTTCTACCTTTTGGGGCTTGGTCAGTAGTATCAAGGCTACCGACGAAAACGGGAATGTCTATTTTGATGGTGCTATCCGCGACATCACCGAGATTAGAGAAGCCCGTCAAGTGCTCCAAGATCAAAATACTGAGCTTGTCAAAGTCAATCGTGAACTAGATAAACTGGTCTATAGTACTTCTCACGATTTGCGGGCCCCTTTGGTATCTGTCATGGGCTTGATCAATATTGCCAAGATTGAACTCAATGCGACAGACCGTAATAAGTATTTTGATCTGATGAGTAAGAGCTTAAATAAGCTTGATGATTTCATCAAAGATATCATGGGATATTCGCGTAATTCCCGCGCTGAGATTCGTCGCGAAGAGATCGATTTCAATCAATTGATCGACGAAGCCTTCAATGGTCTTCGCTATGGCGAACGCTACCAATCGATCCGGAAAAAAGTCAATATCCAAGGCGAAGGGAAGCTTTTTTCTGATCCTACTCGTCTTCAGATTATCTTCAATAACCTTATCTCGAATGCTTGTCGATATAGTGATTTGACTAAAGATGATTCTTTCGTCGAAATCAATATCACTCACTCTTCTGATAGCACCCAGATCGAGGTAAGAGATAACGGGATAGGAATTGCTCCCAGATATATGGATAAGATTTTTGATATGTTCTACCGAGCCACCAATACCAGTGATGGCTCAGGGATAGGACTTTATATTGTACGTGAGGCTGTTCACAAACTCGGTGGAATCATCAATGTTGATTCTAAACTAGGCGACGGCACTGCATTTCATATGGAACTTACCTCTCTACAGGAGGAACCAGTGGAGACGATCCTCGCATAAACACAACCTTTTGAATATTGAAAACCGCAGAAAGTTAATTCTGCGGTTTTTTTGTATTATTAGATATCTAAGGATCAATCTACTAGCTCATGCGATATCTGAATTACCTCTGGGGACTACTTTTATTATGTCCCTTCACTACTACATTTGCTCAGCAAATACCATTGGCGGAACATCCGCGCCCTGATTTCGAACGTCCCCTTTGGCAAAATCTCAATGGCCAATGGGATTTTATGTTTGATGCCGAAGACGCAGGCTTAGAGGGGCATTGGGAGCAAAATACTGCAAGCTTTAGTGAAAAAATCATGGTCCCTTTTCCTTGGGGCTCGGCCTTGTCAGGCCAAAAAGACGAAGCCGATATTGGCTGGTACCATCGTCGGATCTCTGTCGAAGATAGCTGGAAAGATCATCGTAGTTTTCTCACTATTGGCGCATCTGATTGGGAGACTACGGTTTGGTTGGATGGGAAGCTTTTAGGTAAGCATGAAGGTGGCTATACACCCTTTTCATTTGAACTGACGGAGCACATCAAATATGGTGAGCAACAAGACTTAGTTATCCGGGTCGATGATGCTCGTCGCGATTTTACGCTTTATGGTAAGCAAGGCTATGGCAATGCCCGAGGGATTTGGCAAACCGTCTACCTTGAAGCAAGAGGCCAGAACTATCTAGAATCGCTACATTTTTTGCCCAATATCGATCGACAAGAAGTGCAAATGATTGCGCGTTTGGCGCAGCCAGCTGCGGAAGGGAAGCAATTACAACTCAAAATCGGGGATCAAGGCACTCACGATTTGGCGTTCCCCGCTGGGGCTGATGAAATGACCGCCACCATCCCGATCAAAAATATGCATCTCTGGTCGCTGGACGATCCGTTTTTGTATGAGGTAGAGGCCCTATACGGGAACGATCAATTGAAGACCTACTTTGGGATGCGCAAGATATCGGTGATGAATCTCCCTGGCACAGATTACCCTTATATCGCCCTCAATAATGAGCCGATTTATGTTCAATTAGCGCTCGATCAATCTTATCATCCGGAGGGCTTTTATAGCTTTCCTTCTGATCAGTTTATGCGTGAGGAGATCGAACGCTCCAAATCGATTGGCCTCAATGGCATCCGCATTCATATCAAAGTAGAAGTGCCACGTAAGCTCTATTGGGCTGATAAATTGGGACTATTAGTGATGGCGGACCTACCCAATAGTTGGGGAGAGCCCGGCCCTCGGATGCAAGCAGAATCTGAGCGTACCTTGAGAGAAATGATCGCGCGAGATTACAATCATCCCTCCGTCTTTTCGTGGATTGTTTTCAATGAGACTTGGGGCCTGCGGACCAAAGTAAAACGCGATGGCAAAGAGGAACGAGCTTACCTCCCTCGTACCCAAAACTGGGTCGCCTCTATGTATTATCTCGCCAAAAGCCTCGATCCGACTCGTTTGGTGGAGGATAATTCAATCTGTTGTGGCGCGGGTCATACTGAGACGGATATCAATTCATGGCACGTCTATCTACCCGGTTGGGAGTGGGAAAACTATCTCAGTGATATGGTCGCCAATACCTATCCCGGCAGTACCCATGATTTTGAAAAGGGCTTTACGCAGGGCAAGCAACCCAATATCAACTCTGAGTGTGGCAATGTATGGGGCTACGATGGGAGTACAGGTGACGTAGATTATAGCTGGGACTATCACCGGATGATGAATACCTTCCGCAAATATCCCAAGGTCGGTGGTTGGCTTTATACTGAGCATCATGATGTGATCAACGAATGGAATGGTTACTGGCGATTTGACCGGAGCGAAAAGGAAACGGGTATGGGGAGTATCGTGCCCGGAATGAGCTTACAAGATTTACATGGCGCGGTTTATCTGTCCACAGGGATGGACATTTGCCAGACGGTCAAAGGGGGAACGAGTGTAGAAGTACCACTATTCCTATCAGTGATGACAGGGGAGGACCTCGGCGAGGAACTGCTGGTCGAATACGAGGTCGAAGCCCTTAACTATATCGGCGAAACGGAGAAAAACCTCAGTGGGAGTAGGCGAGTGGCCTATAAACCGTGGATGCAATTAAGCCTTGATCCAATGCTACTCGTATTGCCCAAAACCGAATGCTTGGCTACTGTCAGGCTATGGGTAAAGAAAAGCAATGGGGAAATACTGCATCGCAATTTTATGCACTTAGAAATTGAGGGAGAGCAGAATTTAGCGCGTAGCTCTACCCTAAGTATTGCCCCCGAGAAATACGATAAGGCAGACTTTAGTCTCAAGACTTGGAGCGTTCGGCAAGGCCGCAAAGTCAATGGCGCTGGTAAAGGGAGCTTCACCTATAGCATTGAGATTCCTGCTTCGCAGAACGCTAGAGCTAAGCAGGCCTATCTCCTGATGGAGCTTTCGGCTAAGGAATTGTTTGCCAAAGATCAAGCAGAAGGCTTTGACAAACAGCAAAACTATATGTTGGGAGATGTGGTCTTGCCTAGCAGTAACCCCAATGCTTATCCGATGAGTGATGAGAAGATGTTTCCGTCAGAGGTTTCTATCTGGATAGATGGTAAGCGTTTGCATACTCAGTTGCTGCCTGATGACCCTGCGGACCACCGTGGCGTCCTTTCGTGGCATCATCAACTCCAAGACAGGAAGTTACGCGAAGCGGGCTCCTATGGCTATCTGGTGAAGGTCGCATTGCCGAGAAATGTGCTAAAACAGGCTATGAAGGAAGGGAAACTGAGCTTCGAAATTCGTACTGAAGGTGAAGGCGGGATAGCTGTTTATGGGCGAGAGTTTGGGCGCTACCCTTTTGATCCGAGCCTTGTTTTTAAGTATTAAGTAAAAAGTACTTAGTAGGCAGTCTCTAATAGTTTTACTACTAAGTACTGTCTACTAAGTACTGCCTACTATATATTATAACTTACGCTTTCGCGAGCTTCTTTTGGATATTGCGAGCGATGACGATACGCTGAATTTCACTAGTACCTTCATAGATCTCTGTGATCTTGGCATCGCGGAGCATACGCTCTACGTGATATTCACGTACATAGCCATTTCCACCATGAATCTGAATCGCTTCAGAAGTTACTTTCATTGCAGTCTTAGAAGCATAGAGCTTAGCCATCGCGGCAGAGGTGCTATAATCTAAGCCATTGTCTTTTTCAAAAGCTGCTTTGAGGACCAACCAGCGTGAAGCTTCAATTTCGGTAGCCATGTCAGCTAATTTGAATTGGATAGCTTGGTGATTGATGATCTCGGTACCAAAAGCTTTACGTTGCATAGCATAGGCTTTGGCAATATTAAAGGCCCCAGTAGCAATGCCTAAGGCTTGGGCGGCAATCCCAATCCGGCCACCTCCGAGCGTCTTCATGGCAAACTTAAACCCATCACCATCTTCACCAATGCGATTTTCCTTGGGGACGATCACATCATTGAAGTTGAGAGTATGAGTATCTGAGCCGCGAATACCGAGTTTATCCTCTTTCGGTCCTATCTCAAAGCCTTCCATGCCACGTTCAACGATCAAGCAGTTGATCCCTTTATGGCGTTTTTCGCGATCGCTTTGTGCCATCACGAGGTAAGTGCTTCCGATGCTACCGTTAGTAATCCAGTTTTTGGTCCCCGTAAGTACGTAGTGATCTCCTTTGTCGATAGCAGTAGTGCTTTGCTGAGTCGCGTCGCTACCAGCTTCAGGCTCAGAGAGGCAAAATGCGCCTATATGCTCACCTGTGGCTAGTTTTGTGAGATACTTTTTCTTTTGAAAATCACTGCCAAAATTTTCAATCCCCCAACATACCAAAGAGTTGTTGACTGAAGTGATGACACCCGCAGAGGCATCCCACTTCGAAATTTCTTCCATAGCAAGGACGTAGGAAACAGTATACATGCCACCCCCACCATACTCGGGGCTGACCATCATGCCAAGTAAGCCTAGCTCACCCATGCGTTGGAGAAGCTCCTTTGGGAAATATTGGTTGATATCCCGATCAATGACACCGGGTTTGAGTTCGTTTTCCGCAAAGTCTCGGGCCATTTCCTGGACCATGCGTTGTTCTTCCGTCAGATTGAAGTTCATAAATCAGTGCGTGAAGAGTTTATGTAAAAGCTTCATTTTGGAAGCTTAATGCAAAATTAGGCATATCTGCCTAAACAAACGAACATTCGTTAGGAAATGTTAAAAATTAGTTCATTTTTTTTCGGCTTCCCGCTGCAATTTTTGCCAATCAATACGCCTAAAGGCGTCTTCTAAGGCGACTATTCCGCTTAGTCGATTGGTTTGCAATTGGACATGAAAACGATTTTGAACTCCTGCGGCGAGATATTGGATGCCCGTTTGGCGGTCTTTCCACGCCCAGCCAAAGGTTTTGCCGAGGGGGAGTCTGATTTTTCTCCCTTCAATATTGGGTAGGGCAGTAGTTTCAATTTGTGAAAACTGTTCAAAGAGATGGAGGAAAGCACTGCTATCCCTCGCATAGTCAGATAACTTTATCGCCAAAAACTGCCCTTCTTCCATGTGATAGATCGCACTACTCTGACTAAAAAGGGTGCGTCCACTAAAGGAGGTTTGTTCAGTTCGTCGCTCTTGATAGGGGGCGAAGACTGCTGGTAGGCCCGCTAGTAAGATAGATTCATCTAGGGCGTGTTGATTAGTGTCGCCTAGCCGAACGCTAAAATCCCTTTGAATGCCATTGGCATCAGGTACTAGAAACGCAACGGGGCGTTCCCCGGAGGGGGCATCGTCTTGACAAGCCCAAACGCAGAGTAAGATGAGTATCGAAAGCCAATATCGCATAATCAAAAAAAAGTAGCACCGCAAGATATTGCGATGCTACTGCTATATCAAAAAATATGTTTTTTAGCGTTCGTCGAAGACATCACACTCTGAATGTGCATCTAGATCGAAGCGGAAATCTAGATTGCTAAGGCCTTTGTCGGTTTCGACATCAGAGAACTCATAGACAGTGCTGGTCTGTTTTCTATTGATCAATTCTGTCTTTTCGAGGAAATTGGTTTTAGTATTGATCCAAACTATGGCCCGGTTGAACTCTAGGTTTGGGTCTTTGATAGCGACGAAGATACGATGGCATTTGACGCCATGAATCACTTCTTCGCCATCATAGCGAGATTCACTACTTGCTTCATAAATCTTGAAGATAGATTCTACCCAACGCTCCTCTGGATCGTAATCCATGATGGTAACTTCGCAGTCGCTAGGCAGGAATATCCACTGAGTGACGCCATCGCAATATACTTCTTGGTCTTCAAGTTGGATAACAAATTTACCCGCTTTGTATTTGATCTTGCCATCCCGTGTGACTGGATTCGTCATATTGGGATTTGCGATTTTATAAGAAAAATCTGCGGCAAAATCCTTCATCCCTTCTAACTTAGTTTGGGACTGGGCGATGATTTTTTCGGCTTTGGTGTCCTGTGCTTGTAGGCCAAGGAAACCAAAGAGGCTGAGGATTACTAAGAGGTGTCTCATGTTTAATATCTTTCGTCAATTATTTTTTTACCGCTAGGCACTTCGTAACGGAAGTCTGTTGTCGATAGGCCCAAGTCGGTCTTCATACTCATAAATTCAAAGGTCGTACGAGTTTGTCTCTGATCAATCATTACGACTTTTTCAGGTAATTCGTTATCTGCATTGATCCAAAGGTAGGCTTGATTGTAATCTAGCTCTGGATCTTTGAGGCTGAGAAAGATTTTATGGCACTTGACACCATGAACACTTTCTACGCCATCATAACGAGGCTCTGATTTAGCTTTATAGACTTCAAACATCTTCTCTATGTTGACGTCTTCATCTGTATCGAGGTCACGAATTATGACTGGACCGTCAAATTCATTGATCCAAATGGTCTTACCATCGCAGTAAATGGCTTCATTTTCAAAACTCAGTACAAAATGATTGTCTGGCTTATACTTGACGGTACCTTTGCGCATCACAGAGCGAGTGCCTGGATGACTGATACCATACTGAAAGCCCGCGGATAGGTCTTCTAACGCATCAATGGAGAGACGGGAAGATTCTAGAATCTGGTTTGCTTTTTCGGGGGAAGTAGCGGAGGTTAAAAGTAATAAGCTTAATGCGAGAAGAGTAGGGAAATGAATGAACGATTTAATCATGCGTTGGATTTTAAATGATATCGTTCAAATACCGTTCCAACTCAGCTTCGTCTGTCACGAGCACATCACGGGCCTTGCTACCAGAGTGTGGACCCACAATCCCCACTCTTTCGAGCTGATCGATGATTCTGCCCGCTCTATTGTACCCTAATTTGAGTTTTCTTTGCAGTAAAGAGGCCGATCCCATTTGATAACGAACTATCATCCGTGCTGCTTCTTCGAACATCTGGTCTTTTTCGAAGGCTTCATCGACATCACGGTCTTTGCTATCCTCATCTGGTGTCTCAGGTAGGAAGTAAGGCTCTGGATAACCCCTCTGTTGGGCTATATGATCGACTATGCGCTCAATTTCAGGGGTATCGACGAAAGCATTCTGTATCCGAATTAGGTCACTGCCTGTTGAGAGCAGCACATCACCTCGTCCGATCAATTGGTCAGCGCCATTGGCATCGAGAATGGTACGAGAGTCAACTTTGGAGATTACTCGGTAAGACATCCGCGCAGGAAAATTGGCTTTGATGATGCCGGTGATGACGTTGACCGAAGGTCGTTGAGTCGCGATGACGAGGTGTATTCCTACTGCACGAGCTAACTGAGCGAGACGCGCGATCGGCATCTCTACTTCCTTGCCTGCAACCATCATCATATCCGCTAATTCGTCAATGATGAGTACGATATATGGCATGAATTCATGCCCTTTACGTGGGTTGAGGCGACGTGCTTGAAACTTTTTGTTGTATTCTTTGAGGTTACGGACGCGAGCGAGTTTGAGTCTGTCATAGCGCTGGTCCATCTCTATACAGAGGCTTTTTAGTACTGTAACCGCCTGGCGAACGTCTGTAATGATCGGTTCTTCCTGACCCGGTAGTGTAGCTAAGAAGTGGTTTTTGATCACCGAAAAGAGGCTCAGTTCCACCTTCTTCGGGTCAATCATGACAAATTTGACCTCAGCTGGATGCTTTTTATAGAGCAGTGAAGCGATAACCGTATTCAGACCGACAGACTTACCTTGTCCCGTTGCTCCGGCAATGAGCAAGTGAGGCATTTTGTTGAGGTCAGCAATAAAGACTTCATTCGAAATCGTCCTGCCGATAGCAATCGGTAACTCTGCCTTGGTGGTTAAAAACTTTTCTGTAGTCAAGACTCCACGTAGAGAAACCGTCTCTGGACTAGAGTTAGGTACCTCGATACCGATGGTTCCCTTCCCTGGCATTGGCGCAATGATACGAATCCCTAAGGCAGCCAAATTCAAAGCAATATCATCCTCTAGGTTACGGATTTTAGAGATTCTTACGCCTGCTGCGGGTACGATCTCATAAAGCGTTACTGTAGGACCAACTGTTGCCTTGATCTTATCGATGCTGATTCCATAATCGCTTAGGGTCTTGACAATTTTATTTTTGTTCTCTTCAAGTTCATTGCGATTGACCTCGCGATTGCCGCCTCCGCCATGATCCTCTAGGAGTTCAAATGGAGGACGTTCGTAGCTAGAAAGCTCTAGGGTCGGGTCAAATTCTTCCCAGTCTAGCCCATCTATATTATCTATTTCTTGGTCCTTCTCAGGAACGATTTTTTCTACTTTATCGGTTTCACCAATGACACGTCCAATATTATCTTCCCCAATTTGCTCTAGCTTTTTGGGTTCAAAGTCAATGGCAGGCTCATCTTTAGTTGGGACGATGGTCAGTTCGAGCTGACTTTTGTCTTTTACCTCTTCAATTTTTGGCTCAGTGAGTTCGAATTTTACTTCATCACCCTTCGTTGGGTTTGCGTTTGAGGGTAAACTGCGACTTTGTGTGACAGGCGTATTGGTGATTTCTAGCGGATTAGAGATGATCGCAGCTGTAGTAGCTCCATTTGTCTCTTCTTTGATGCCTAAGACCTTAGACAAGCTCTCTTTGACTGAAACTGCAGTTGTTACCACTGGGGTAGTGGTAGCAGGAGTATTTTTGCTAGGACGGTTACGAGGAGTCTTACTTTTATTACTGCTAGTAGAGGATGAGTTGGCTTGTGCAGCCTTGGCGCGGATAGATTCTAATAGTTGCGAAGCTTTGAGCTCTGTTTTGAAGTTGATTACCGCAAAGATAATCACTGCAAATAGGATCAATACGGCTACCCCAAACTGCCCTATGTAATTAAATAGCTTAAAATTGATCGTATGGCCTACTCCTCCTCCCAGATCATTGCTGCCAGAGGAGGATAATATTTCGATGTAAGAGAAAAAGATTGAACCAAATAGGAGAATGAAAAACAAATACTTAGCTCCTTTACGAGCGATATGATAATAATCATTCTCTAGCATGATGAGCGATAGTACTATCCCATAGAGGGGGATACCTAAGCCAAACACGCCAAAGCCTTTATAAATTAGTAGTTCTGCGATATTGGCACCGATCCATCCTAACCAGTTATTAATCTCTTCAGCATACTCTAAGCCATCTGTAGAGGTCAGAGACTGGTCTGCACGGCCCGATACATAATAGGAAATACAGGCAATCAAGGAAATGACACTGACAAATAGGATCATCCAAGCAGTGAGCTTGCGGGTTTGGTCTCTACTTTCAGGATCGTATTGAATTGCACTCCACAGGTCCTTTATAATGCTAATGGGACCGCTTGAAGCTTTCTTTTTAGGACTGCGCTTTCGCCTGCTCGTTGTATTCTTCGCCACTACTTCAAACTTTAGTATAGGTCAAAGGTCGGAAACCCTTGATTTAGAGAGAGTTAATTTTGAAATCAAATATACCGTTTTTCAATAAAAAAGCCAAGCATCTGAACAATCAGATGCTTGGCGATGATTTAAAAAAGCGGCGACCCGCCTACTCCGATTGGAGCAAGCAGAGTCGCACTACCTTAACACAAGCTTTTGGTGGATCGTGCCTGCGTCGAGTCGCACCTGCACGAGATAAATACCTCGAGCCAGTGTGCCCAACGAAAGTGATTGTCGGAAGCTTAGTGCTTGGGGACCATAATTGGCTTGCCAGACGCTGCGTCCGGAAAGGTCAATCAGTTGTATATCAATGTTTTGGCTTTGCGTGAGTTGTAGTTCTAACCAAATATCTCCTTGGGATGGATTGGGGTAGAGCTGGAAGCTTTCGACCACTCCGCCGAGATGATCAATCGAAGTCAATATGGCTTGTATAACAACAGAAACGTCTGATTCACAGCCTGTCGTGGTATCTACTGCTACGGCATAAAAATTACCTGAACTACTAGGGCTGATGCTCGATCCGCTCCCAATGAAGCCATCGTCAATATCGTACCAATCATAGCGAAAAGCGGGATTAGGGCCCGCAATGCTAAGACTCATGCTGCCATCATAGGCAATACTTGGAGCCGCTATTTGTTGCGTTGTAATAACAATATCGCTAGAGAAACTACTGCAAAAAGTCATCATGTCGATTGACTCGACTGAGTAAGTTCCGGTATCAAATACTGTCAGGGTGAGATCGGTAGCCCCGTTGATGGCTTGACCAGCGAAGTACCATTGTACCGAATCAGCATTGACGGCCATGAGCGTCAATGAATCTCCTTGGCATAACAAGGTGGTATCATTTGAATTCATGATCTCAGGTATGCTTGGCAGAGAGTCAATCTGAAAAGTATCTGCGCACATGATCGTTTGTACTGGATGAACGATAGAAAAGATGACCCTTAGGGCGCTATTAGTGATGCTGACGTTCCCCGAGGGGGAAGGAATCGTGATGAAAACAGATGCACCGCTCCCATTACTACCTGTAGCACAGCCTTGATCCTGACCGATCAAATCATCATCCCAAACTTGAAATTCATAGATCCCACTATCAAGGACGATTGGGCCAATACCGGTATTGATGGGTAGGTTGGCGCCTCCATTACTGATTGGATTGGCAAGTGTACTCACTAATTCGATGCCTTGGGGATCAAACAGTTTCCAATAAATATCTCCCGCATCAAGTAGATCATCACAACCCACAGAGTCTATGATGATGCCCGTCAAAGTATAGGGGAAGGTATCGATCGTTGCAGTATAGCTCAGAATATAGCTACCTGACTCATTTAAGGTTTGTACGGGGGGATTTTCATCTGCGCTTTGATAATTAAAACCAGCCCCATTGCTTAGATTCCAATCATAGCTAAAGCGACTATCACCAATAGAAGGGATATTGTTGGTCATGGTCAATTCTGCTCCCTCGCAGACATCATTGAGCTGAGAAGTGTAGCAAGCACCTGCAAAAGCACAAGGTGAAACTACAATGCTCGCATCATAGGTGGCCGGTTGATCAGTCGGAGTACCCAGTATATCTGCGTTTGCCGTCAGATGTACTATCACGGCAGAGAATCCTGCTGCGGTCGGCGTGCCGAACACACGAATACACCCTAAGGTGTCGGGACTTGGATTGTTGGGGGCTACATCGTAAAAGCAACCTAGACTATCGAGATTACAAGTCCAGCTTAATCCGTCTGGTAATCCCACTAAACTATCAATGGTAAAACTATTGAAAGGGATGGTAACGGGATTGCCAAATACATCTACAGTAGTGTCTCTCGGTAGGAAAAAAGTGATATCGACTTCGTAGAACTCGCAACCAACAGCATTGGCCAAAGTGTCTGGGTAGATGCCGGGTATAGAAGGGACCATGCTATCTATCACACATTGTGCGCGACTGGGCATTATACTCAAGATGAGTAAAAAGCCCATAATAATTCCAGTAAGGCGGGTAGTAGAAGTAATCATACGCCAGTTTTTGTGTTAAGGTATTAAGGTAGAATATCTAGTATCTGGGAAGGTAGACCCAAAACTAGATAGGTAATTAACTTAGCAAAAGGGGAAATATTGTGTTTGCTCAGGCTAAAAAGTCTGAGCGTTCTATGAAATAGTAAAATGGAAGTTTACCAGCTCAATGCTTTCAGGAGTCTTTTGACAAAAGCGGGACCTTGATAGACGTAGCCGCTATATATTTGAATAAGATCAGCACCTGCTTCAAAACGCATTTTGGCATCGAGAGGCTCCATAATCCCACCTACACCGATCAGAGGAAGTTTTCCATCGGTTTTTTCGTTGATATAATTCAATACTTCCCACGAGCGATGAGTAAGGGGTTGGCCACTGAGACCGCCTGCGCCGATACTGTCTAATTCGGTAGGAGAAGTGTTGAGGTTCTTACGCGAGGTGGTCGTATTGTTGGTAATGAGGCCCGCTAATTGAGTTTCTTGGGCAACCTCGATGATATCATCCAATTGTTCATTGGTGAGGTCTGGAGCGATCTTGAGAAGGATCGGACGCGGTTTTTCTTTGCTTTGGTTTGCTTCCTGCAAACGCGAGAGAATCTGAGTAAGCGGTCCTTTTTCTTGTAGGCTACGCAGGCCCGGAGTATTGGGCGAACTTACGTTAACGACAAAGTAGTCAGCGTAGGGATACAATTTTTCGAAGCAGATCAAATAATCATCAACGGCTCGTTCGTTGGGGGTGTCTTTGTTTTTACCAATGTTTGCTCCTACGATTAGGTCTCCCTTTTTCATCTTTTGGAGACGTTTGACCATAGCGTCTACACCAGCATTGTTAAAGCCCATGCGGTTGACGATAGCCATGTCTTTAGGGAGACGGAATAAGCGTTGCTTAGGATTGCCTAATTGAGGACGTGGAGTAACAGTACCAAACTCGACAAAGCCAAAACCAAAGTTGCGCCAATGATGAAGCAATTTTGCGTCCTTATCAAAGCCTGCTGCAAGTCCTATTGGATTTTTGAACTTCAGACCAAATACTTCTCTTTCAAGCGATGGGTCTTCTACTCGATAAGCCATACGACTAATCGTTCCACCGAACGGTAGAGATTGAGCGAGCTTTAAAAAACTAAAAGTAAAGTTGTGAATCTTTTCCGGGTCAAAACGAAAAAGGAAGGGCCGAATTAGACTACTATACATGAATCACTAGCATTTCAGAGTTGGGACTGAGGTGTTTGGTATGTCTTGGTTCGGATATTGGTAGTATCGACTGTAAAAATAAGAGCTTATTTGTTGGAATGCTAGTTTTTAGTGAAGAGTCTATGGTCCGGAGTCCGTAGCTAGGAATCAAATCTGACTACTAACTGCGGACTCCTGACTTTGGACTATCTTACTACTCCTCCAACTTGACTTCCCGCATGACCGGGTTGAAAGGAGAAGGAATCATATTGCCTGCGGCATCTAAGAACTCTAGTTTGACGGTAAGCGTTCCCATAGGGGCGCCTTCGATGACATAGGGTTGCCACTTATCGATCATAAAGACTGCGTCGCCATTGATGGTTGCACGTACCTTATTGCCATCAGCAGCGAGCTCTGTGTTTAGCAAAAAGAAGTCTAAGAGGACCTTTTTTGCACCTTCGCCTGAGTAAGTTCCTTTGGGGCGACTATAAAACATATGAGGAGCACTCAAGTCTGCTGCATTGCCTACACCGCCTTTATTGATTTGGGTCACAACCACAGAGCTTGGGTCTGCTAGATTTTTTACACTCTCGTGATAGGAGCGAGACAAGAAAGCGAGTACTACATAGTTGCCGTTTTCCTTAAACTTGTTTGAGGTGAAATTCGGCTCGTAGTGAGCAGAGTAGGGGCCATTGTTGACGATAAAGTGAATGTGCTGTCCTTTACCGGAATTGGCGAGATTATTAGTGTTAGCAGGAGTGGTTTGTTCACCGAGGGTGTATCCGCTAACATTAAATGAAAACGCATAGCTACTATCATCGGCCATGCTCGGCACATCGTTTAGACTAAGACTTGCTTCAGCAAAGGCAGGAGATCCTTCGAGTGGAGTGAGGGTGATAGCTGCTTGCATCGGTTCCTCGGGCATATCAGCCTTTTCGGCTTGCTTTTCACCGGCACAGGCAAATAGGAGAAGGGAAAGACTAAATGTCCCTATCCAGGCGGTTAATTTGTTCATTGGAATTATAGATTGGCAGGTTGGAGAAAAATTTCGTTTGTAATGTTGCAAAGTACATCGCTTCTGAAAATATAGCAATCAGCCTTCCTCAAATATTAAGACGCAAAAAAGGACACCCAATTGGATGCCCTTACTTATAAGTTCGATCTTAAATTCTTATTTCCCATTTTCTATCCATTTGATACTACAGCCATTAGGTGCGGTAGTATCGGTCTCTGGCTCTCCATCAGCCAAAGCAGCTTGGATCGCCAAGTCTAGAAAAGCATTTTGTACCATACTTGCATCGAGCGGATTATCGTCGATTTTGCCACGATAGATCATTTTGAAGCCTTCTTCTGTAGGAATCAGCACCACTGCTTCTGGATTTTTGGTAATACCAAACATCCTTGCAATCGCTTGATCTTTGTCCTTGAGATAAGGGAATGCATACTTGGCTATTTTCTGCATTCGTGCTTCGGTATCTCTTTGGCTAAGAGTCGGGTCATTGCTGTTGATGGCAATGAAACTCACCTTTTGTTCGCCATAGCGTTGATGGAGCTTTTGTAATCTTTCGATATACTGAGTAGCCCAAGAACAATGGGAGGAGGTGAAAACCACTACCACGGCCTTTTGGTCTTGATAGTCGGTCAGCTTTACGGTATCTCCTGCTGGGTTAGAAAGGCTAAAGTCTTCGACAGTACTGAGGTCTTGGGCTGACAAAGGTCTTCCCAATATCAATACGCCAATGGCTAAGCCCATAAGGGTGCTATACAATAGCTTTGTCATAATCAGGATTTGGGTGAAACAATTTTAAAGACTGTTGAAGCTTTGATCTTCATGAATGATCATTGAAATCTCAGTTTGATCAGTCATGCCGGTAACTTCGATAAGTCTACCTGTATTCGTATATACGAAATTCAGGGGAATACTGGTATCCCATTCTGGATAAACCTTACGTACAAAGTTTTCCAAAGAGTCAGGATTCAGATGGTAGGAGGGGAAATTTACGTCCATTTTGTCCAGAAAAGCCGATAATCCGTTTTCAAGGACGGCGGAATCGTCTATTGAGACTAAAATGACATTTGCTTCTGATTCGGAATTATTATGGAGCGCAACCAGTTCTGGCAGCTCTTGGATGCAGGGTTTGCACCAAGTGGCAAAGAAATTTACCACTACATAAGGTTTATCAGCATTACGCACCTCTTGCATCAGCAGTTGGTTATTGACTGATGGTATGGACCTCTTCGAGGAACGGTTCTCCGACTTGCTGTGGCAAGCCACTACAAGTATAAGTAAGGAGAAACTCAGGATAGATGGCGTAATGCACTTCATATTCCTTATGTAAATCATCCTTTTGTACGAGTGCAGTGAAGCTTCCGTTCGGTTTTAGAGTAAAGTTTTGTAACTGGAGGAAGATATTATCTTTAAAAGCGACGCCTTGACCATGCATTTTATAGACGGTTTCTTTGGCACTCCAGATGAGAATAAATAGCTCAAATGACTCAGCAGCATGGAAAATCTTAAGTTCCTCTTCCCCCATAAAGAGAAAACGAGTTCTGAGATTACGCTTACGTTTTAAATATTCAATATCTATCCCCACTTCACATTTTCGAGAGGCAATCGCAGCTGAATAGCGATTGGAATGTGTATAAGAAATGTAGTGAGGGTTATTGGTGAGAAATGGTTTCCCGTTTTGGGAATTGAGACTTTCTACACGCGTTGTATCTTCAATTGCGAGTAGCTCCTTCATGCAGAGCCGGCTCGAAAGCCATTCTAAGCGCTTTTGTGGATGCTTGATAGATGAAAGGCGTCTCCATTCATTCTCGTAGAGTTTGATCTTTGATAAGAAAAACCACTCGTCCTCCTCAATCTGCCAAACGCCGATTGAGACACCCGGTATAGAGCATTTGTGTGTGATATAAGGCATTACCGCTTTTTGTCTCTTCTAATGAAGTTACTACAATTTATTAACTCGATCAATGTCTCATAAATTGTCCAGCGACTAAATGCAAATTGTCCAATGCGGGTCTTTTTCCCACATTGGACAATCGTTCTGCGAAGCAGCTCTAAATGAACTAGTTATCGTCTAGGATATTACTTCCTTGACTGCCTTGGTATTGTTCGGCTTCGTCAATGGTAACACGGATTCCATCAATATAAGGCACTACCCAAGGATCTGAGAGGCCCATTTTTTTGAGTTCTTTACGAAAAGAGGCTGCTTCATCATAAGATCTGAAGGAGCCAATCACATATTTATTAAATCCATCTGCCCGCTCGCTGACAAAGTCGCCGCCGGTTTCTGGTTTGTTTTCCATTTCATAAAACACATAGGCGCCTATCTGTACCCGATAAACCAAGCCGTCCTGAATACCCATTTGACTGGTTTTGCTTGTGGTAGCGACTTCGGATTGTAGTCTTTCGTTTTGGCGACGAAGATTCTGAAGTTGAGCTTCTAGCTGCACTAACTGCCAACGCAAGCTATCTGTAGTACCTTCATCGGTTGCTACTATTGGAGGGCTGTCGCTTGTAGGAGCACTACCACTACCAGGGTTAGCGATAGATTCACGTAATTGATCTTTGAGATCGTTAATCTGCTCTTGGAAATTCTCGAATTCACCTTTCAATGCCGAAGGGTTCTTCGTGTACATTTTGGCTTTATCTTTCCAGAACTTTTTTTCCTGTTTGCTCATATCTTGAGCTTGCAGGGCTGGAATCGAGATGATACAGATTAAAAACGCTGAGAATAAGAACTTTGCAGGGTGCATGATGTATATCTATTGGTCAGATAATAGGTGAATTTGAATCTATTTTCTGGCAGTAATGCGATACGAACTAGTCCACAAAACAGCAGAGAAACAAGACAGTTCTGCCGAAAAAATTATTTGTAGTTCGTTCAATAAATCTTTCATTAAGACTCTCAGCAACTTCCATGCCTGAAAGGTTGGAAATCGCGTTGTTGGATACTAATTTTACATCGTAAGCTAGAATTCACTTCATTTTACATAAAAAACAACCAATAGTATGTCTAAAGTTACCGTAGTCGGTGCTGGAAATGTTGGCGCAACTTGCGCCGAATGCGTCGCTCGTGCAGAAGTCTGCAACGAAGTGGTACTACTCGATATCAAAGAAAATTTTGCTGAGGGCAAAGCCCTTGACCAGTGGGAAACATCTCCTGTCAACTACTTTGACACCCGTATCACTGGCTCTACCAATGATTACAGCAAAACTGCTGGGTCTGATGTAGTAGTGATCACCTCTGGTATCCCTCGCCGTCCTGGCATGAGTCGTGATGATTTGATCGCTACCAATGCTGGTATCGTAAAGTCTGTTACAGAACAGGTAATCGCTCACTCACCTGATTGTATCATTATCGTGGTTTCCAATCCTTTGGACGTTATGACCTATCAGGCGTACCTCACTGCTCAGTTTCCATCCAATCGTGTGATGGGTATGGCAGGTGTTTTGGACACGGCTCGTTACCGTTCGTTCTTAGCATTAGAGCTCAATTGTTCTCCTAAAGATATCCAAGCGGTATTGATGGGGGGCCATGGTGATACTATGGTTCCACTACCTCGTTACACAACTGTTGCCGGTATTCCTGTAACTGAATTAGTACCTGCTGACCGCCTCGAAGCGATCATCGAACGTACTAAAAAAGGTGGCGGCGAAATCGTCAAACTACTCGGTACCTCTGGCTGGTATGCTCCTGGAGCTGCTGCTGCTCAGATGGTTGAGGCGATCATGAAGGACTCTAAGCGTATCTTCCCAGTTTGTACTTACCTCACTGGCGAATACGGCGTTAATGATCTTTACCTCGGTGTACCTGTCAAGTTAGGTCGTGGTGGTATCGAAGAGATCATCGAACTTCAACTCAATGATGAAGAGAAGGCTTTGCTAAAAGAATCTGAAGCTGCGGTACGCAATGTTGTCAAAGTTTTGGACAACCTATAAGTATCTCGCTTAATCATAAAAAAAGTAGAGCCATAATACTTTGTGGCTCTACTTTTTTTTTATCAAAAGGGATTATTCTACTACTGAAAATTTACCCACAAACTGCTTGATAGATTCATCTTCTGTCCATACGTGATAGATATAGATGCCCGGCACGATCCGACGATTTCCTTGATCTCGCATATCCCATGTAGTACCTCCATCACCGTCAGTTTCTTCAATTTCGTTTACTAATCGTCCACTGACAGTATAGATCCTGATGGTGGCTGTCTGAGTCAAATTTGCAAAGCGCATCCCGTCAAATACTTCGTGATTTCTCACCGGATTGGGATAAGCAAATACTTCACTCAAATCCTTTTTATGAGCTGAAAAGGTCGCGACATTCCCTTCCTCTCCAATGCAAACTTCATTGATGCCACAGAGCTCAAGCACTTCAATGGAAAGAGGATAACCCAGTGCTCCAAACTTAGCCGTCTCAATGGTGATTTTGACTGCTTCCATATCCTCGGACGCCCATTCTACATCGACTACTTCGCCAACTGGAGAAAGTTTGTAATTGGCCGTATCTAGGGCCTTTTCTTCGTCCAGTGGATAATTGAAGTATAAAACTCCCTGCTTATCATTAGCAATCTCCCAATGGGTGAGATATAGAAAATCTTCCTCGACGGGTTCATAAAAGAAACTTAGATTTTGGCTCATCGGATCGAGACAGGCCAAGTCTGCATCTTGAAAAGTGCTATCTATCGCTAAGGTATTGAGGCCGGGTTTGAATCCGTTTCGGAACGATAAAACCAATCGCTTGCTCTCTCCACCACCAATAATCGCCAATGGACTTTGTTCTCCATTGAGGGTAAAACGACTTTTGTCTTCACTGCGATCGACTACCGGCCAGCTAAACCATAGTTCTAACTGTCTATCACCCACTACTGAAATACTATCT
>JBGCFA010000394.1:0-2814 GCA_045106675.1 Bacteroidia bacterium | reverse complement strand
TACTCCTTAATCACCTTGCCCAATTTAGATCTCCGAATTAAGTCTGGATGAAAAAAGATGTTCCAGCCGTAGCGATCTAAATCGGCATCCTTATTATCAAACTTGGCTACTTGTTGCGGTGCTAAAAAAGCGAGCGTCCCTTCTTCAAAATCATATGAGTTGCGCCCATACTTAAAGGTGCCCCTGACATTGCCTTTCATACCAATAACAAATAAATCACTGGTGATCTTGATCTTCGAAAAATCAAAATCGGTTTCAGGCCATTCTCTGATGACCGTAATCAAGGGATGCAGAGGTTTGGCTAAACCAAACATCTGATGAACTTGGGCAATGCTTTCAACATTAAAAAAGTCAGCCATTATCTTTTCAGCTTATAAGGATGATGTTGACTTAGCTTTTAGAGCTTCGCCAACATCTGGTTTTGCTATTTACAGTTAAAATACCTGTATCGAGGCTTAGAACATAAGGACTTAAGCCTTCTGCGCCTTGATTTGTTGATAAACCATATATCCCATAATGGCCGTGATCAAGCCTCTGATGCTATCAACCATGATTGCTTGTGTATCGCCAAATTGTATAAAGGAGAATATCCCAAAAATCAGGAAATACAGACCCGCTGCTATACCGATAACAGGACCAGCGTTATTTCCCTGCATGGTCCATCGAATGGCCAAAAACATCAAAATCGCGAGGAGGATTAGTTGTAAGCCGATCACAATCCCAAAAATGTCCATATCACTGATGTAGGTCAGGTCAAAGCCAGTTTCTACTGCTAATGGAAAGGCAACTAAAAAGGCTGAGCCAATCACTAATTCTAGGACAGCCTGTATGCCCATGAAGATGACAAAAATGCGGCTTAAGCTTGTTTGCTTGGAAACAGTTTGATTACTCATGATTTTATTTGTTTAGGAGTAGTGAGTCAATGTGTTTTTAGGCTCATATAAAGTGATATCACCTAAGATGATGCCTTGAGACTGATACAAAGGTATTTTGAGGGGAGGATGATTATTTAATCATTTCCCAGAAGCTTGAATACATATCGCTGATTTTGTGCGTTCTCCGCAGGAATATGGATCAGTTAGGCCGTCATGCCGGAAGGTGAGGACAACGAACATATCCGGTATCTTTGACTTTGTTACCGCTTCGCAGAACGTTTGCTTTTGAGGACGTATGCAATACGCCCCTACATTTATGCTAGGTAGCGGTCTATTGCATAGACCGACCTACTCTATCTTCGCTTCGCGGAACGCTTATCCATTACAAATATTAACGCAAACTAACCTCTGAGAAAATTTTACGTTTTGTAAAGAGGTGCAATTTTTGCGTAATTATAGAGTCCTTATATGGAATCTGCTCCTATAAGCAGTCTTATGACTGAATAAAGAAGACAATGATAGCTTACGAATTATACGAACTGGTAGAAGCCCAAGAGCGCAAATATGCGCGTATGGCGGCTATTTTTACCCTTTTACTGCTTCTTACGGGTGGGGTTGGTGTATTGATCTATGACCTCGTCAGAGATGATCTCCCCCCTCCCGGAATGGAAGAGTACGAAGTGCTCGGCTCTATCGACTTTGGTAACTATACCCCCGGTAGTCGTCAGGTGAATAATTTTCAGCCTCCGGTCGAAAATCCGGTGGAGGAGCAGCAAGAGGTGCAAGAGACTGTCGAACAGCCTCAACCACAGCCCGAAGCTGCTCAACCCGATCCTGCACCACCCGCAGAAACGGCTCCAACGCCTGCGCCTCAGGTAACCACTACTCAACCAGCGGAAGTAAAAGCCCCTGATCCAGAAGTGACTAAGCCAGATCCTACTCCGAGTCCTCCGGCTACGACGACGCCTAAGCCTACGACTACGCCCACGACAAATAATAACTCTTCTAATACCACTACTACCCAACCGGCTGCCACTACGCCTACGACAAGCCCCTCTTCATCGACTAGCGGTTCCAATCATGGCGATGAAGCCAGCGGCACTGGCAATGCGGGTACGCCTGACGTCAAGACGCTTGATCCTAATGGACTGTATTCCTTTGGTTCTGGTTCTGGTGGTCTGAAAGGCCGTGGCGTTCTCAAGCTTGGTGATCCGGCTTATAGCGCCCAAGAAGAAGGAGTATTGGAGTTTAAGTTTCGCATTGAGCCGGATGGTACGGTGTCTTATGCCACTACTACTGGTCCGACTACCAAATTGGCTCTCAAGGCCGCTGGTATTGCAGCAATCAAAAAATGGCGATTTACCGCTCTCAGAGGCGCGCAGCCCCAGTTTGTAACGGTGAAAATTACTTTCCGTTTGAAAGGCTAGAAAAAACTTTCAAACTAAGTCGAAAAAAACTCGTTAATAATTTGACATTCCCCCTGTGGAATTTATCTTTGCACTCGCAATCACTTAAAAGGTATTGCAAAAGGATGATTCGGTAGCTCAGTTGGTAGAGCATCTCACTTTTAATGAGAGGGTCCAGAGTTCGAGCCTCTGCCGAATCACAAAGCCCTGACAGGCAACTGTCGGGGTATTTTGTAGAAGACAAAATCTTTGAGACCAAAGCCCCTCTAAATTCTTTGGTATCCACTAGACAAAAAGATTTTGCAATCATCTGCCCAGGTGGTGGAATTGGTAGACACGCTATCTTGAGGGGGTAGTGCCTTTAGTGGTGTGGGGGTTCGAATCCCCCTCTGGGTACAAAAGTCCTGATCAGTGATGATCGGGACTTTTTTTGTTGAACCCTAAGTCGGCCACTTTTTAGATATCCTTCCAGTCCCTTTGCACCATTCACATTTGTCGCGGTTGCGGGTGTTTTGCCACCAGCCTTTGCCATC
>JBGCFA010000393.1:0-5895 GCA_045106675.1 Bacteroidia bacterium | reverse complement strand
GGGTAAGTATAACCTTGACGATAAGGACGACGCAACAATTTAGTCGCTTCAGGATCATTGAGAATTTGTGCTTTTTCCCCATCCCAGTTTATGCTGCGCCCGGTTTGTAGAGAGATCATTCCTAGCATACTCATATTGGTCGCCAAATATCCATCCTCTATATCACAGATTGGACGATCACGACTATCAATACAACTGACGAAATCAGCCCATAGCTCCTTAATGTTCTGCTGATCTGGCTCATTGAGTTGAGCGTCAACATGAATTTCGGCAGCACCCTTTTTGCGAGGATAAAAGGTCCAACCATCTCGCCAACCTAAATGTAAGGTGCCTTCTGTACCATAAAAATAGCAACCGATTTGGCTACGTTCATTGGCATTGGTCACGCCCATCTTATGTTCCCAGCTCATCGTAAAGTCTTCAAAGCCAAAGACAGCCGTCTGAGTATCTGGACAATCCGTACCATCAGACTTGATAAAACGTCCCCCTGTACTATAGACAGATTTAGGATGACGTTCTTCGGTCCACCAAAGCACTTGATCAAACCAATGTACGCCCCAATCCCCAATCAAGCCATTGGCATAATCGAGAAAATAGCGAAAGCCTTTAGGATGGAGAGCTGGATTATAAGCACGATAGGGTGCCGGTCCACACCATTTATCCCAGTTTAGCCCTGCGGGAACGCTTGCGTCTGGCGTAGGTTTGGCATCTCCCCCCCAACCATAGTGTACAAAAGTCTTGACAGAAGATATCTTACCGACTTTGCCGGAACGCAAAAACTCCATCGCCGAGATATTGTGGGGCGAAACGCGGCGGTGAGTGCCAATTTGTACTACCCGTTCGTATTTACGTGCATTTTGCAGGATGGCTAAGCCTTCTTGCTGAGTATGAGAAATCGGTTTTTCGAGATATACATCTGCCCCTGCCTGGATAGCCGCAATCGCAGCGAGTGCATGCCAATGATCTGGCGTAGCCACTATAACGATCTCTGGCTTCTCTTTATGAAGTAATGCTTCGTAGTCTTCATAGCCTTTGGCCTGATCTCCAGTCAATTCTTCCACTTCGACCAAACTCTTTTTGAGTTGAGGCTCATCAACATCACAGAGTCCGACTACTTTTACGCTTCCCTCCGCCATTGCCACTCTGAGGATATTCATACCCCACCAACCTGAGCCTATCAGGGCAATTTTATAAGGTTTTTTGCGTCTAGTGGCCCCTAATAGCGGTAATGCAGAGAAGGCTAAGCTTCCTGCGGCAGCAGTTTGAAGGAAGGTTCTACGTTTCATATCGATCAGTCGTTCTGAGAATCAGTAAGTCCAGATCCTAAGGTATAAAAATCTAGTCTTAGGATAAACTTCCCTTTCTGCTCGAAAGGGCTTAATTTGAGCTCAGAAAACAGGCATACTTGAATACAAAGAGCGGACACATTTTGGGTTACCTGGGCTCAGCTATCACATGGCTGCAGAAACAGGTGCGACGTTTTCCCAAGCTATCTATGCTTTTGGCTATCCCTTTGGCTATCTGTATGGTCTGGGAATTGTTTTATTTGAGCGTCAAATGGGAGTTTTGGGGACCTATTCCTACTGCCCAAAGCCTAAGCAAGGTAGAAAATCCCACCTCTTCTGAAATTTACTCTATCGATCAGGAGTTGCTGGGCAAATACTTTATTGAAAATCGGACCAATGTTTCTTACCAAGCCCTATCGCCTCATATTGTCAATGCATTGTTGGCCACTGAGGACATACGCTTTTGGGAACATGATGGTGTCGATCGTCCTAGTTTAGGGAGAGTAGCGATAAAAACCCTTTTGTTGCAAAAGCAAAGTGCTGGTGGTGGTAGTACCCTCACGCAGCAACTAGCCAAGAACCTCTACCCAAGAGAATCATTTGGTTTGATGAGTCTCCCGATCAACAAAGTACGGGAGATGGTAATTGCACGGAAGATTGAGGGAATATTGACTAAAGAAGAAATTCTTGCCTTTTATCTCAATACCGTTTCTTTTGGTGATAATGCATTCGGGATCGAAGCAGCTTGCCATCGCTATTTCAATACTACAGCTTCCGAAATCAAGGCCGAAGATGCTGCTGTATTAGTAGCGATGCTCAAAGCTCCTACTACCTATAATCCTCGTAATCATCAGGAAAGAGCGACTAAGCGTAGAGATTTGGTCCTACATCAATTAGAGAAGTATCATTTTGCGCCTAAGCGAACGATTGACTCTCTCTGTGCGATTCCTTTACAATTGGACTATTCCTATACGACTCACAATCATGGCTTGGCCCCTTACTTCAGGGAACGCTTGCGTCAAGAATTGGTAGTTTGGTGTAAAACCGTTCGCAAGGCGGATGGCACTTTCTACAACCTATATACAGATGGCCTAAAGATCCATACTACTCTACATGCGGGAATGCAGCGTTATGCCGAAGCAGCCATGGCCAATTATATGCCACGGCTCCAAAAGGCCTTTGATCGGCAGTGGCCCCGTAGGCTAAAGCGTCAAGAAAATAGAGCGCTCATCAAAGCCCAATTAAGACAAACCCCCTTATATAAGAAAGCAGTAGCTGATAGCTTGCCCCAAAAGCAGATAGACTCATTGATGAGAGTCCCACGTCCAATGACGGTTTTTAGCTGGGCCGCGAGTGATCAGGATACAGTACGCGAGTTTTCAGTTTTAGACTCCCTCTATTATTACAACTTCTTATTGCATAGTGGTTTGATGGCGATGGAGCCAAGTACCGGTCATGTCCGTACATGGGTTGGGGGTATCAATCATCAATGGTTTCAATATGATCATGTCAATAGTCATCGACAGGCTGGATCTATTTTCAAACCCATAGTCTATGCCGCGGCACTAGAGAAAGGCGTTCCGCCATGCGAATACTTCTCAAACGAACAAACTACATACGAGGCTTATGATGATTGGACCCCGCGTAATTCTGATAATCAGTATGGTGGTGAATATTCGATGCAGGGAGCTTTAACCTATTCGGTGAACGTTGCCTCGGTTAATATCATTTTAGAAACTGGGCCCAAAAAGGTGGTAGAACTGGCTCATAAATTGGGGATGCAAGCAGAGCTTCCTCCTTATCCGTCTTTAGCTTTAGGAAGTGGAGATGTCTCAATATTTGAGATCTTGCAAGCTTATTCGACTTTCGTCAACCAAGGCAAACATATCTATCCTCAATACTTACTAAGGATAGAAGATGCCGAAGGCAATGTTTTGCTCGATAATTCTGGCAATGTCCAGAGCGAGCAAGTGCTCAAAGTTGAGAACGCCCAAATGATCACCAAAATGCTGCAAAGTGTTACCGATCATGGTACCGCCACTAGTCTAAGGACGCGTTACCGACTAGGGAACAACTTCATAGGCAAAACTGGGACTAGTCAATCTCAAGCAGATGGATGGTTTGTAGGCGGTAATCCAGATTTAATAGCCGGATGCTGGGTTGGAGCCGACAATCCTCAAATCCACTTTCGCTCACTCGCTCAGGGGCAAGGGGCAGCGACAGCATTACCCATTTTTGCTCGGTTCTTTCAAAAGGTGATCGCTGATCCAGAGTTTGAGCATTATAAAAACTTAACGTTTAGCAAAGCTTCCAATGAAATCGTACAAGCGATGGATTGTGATGAGTTTTGGTTTCCATATAGTATGTCTGCTTTCAAGGAGTGGTGGGCTCAACAAGAAGCCGAAAAGCAAGCTGACTCCTTACTAAACCAAAGCATAGAAGGTCGCGTAAATCAATAGGAAAATAGCGCGAAAGGCGATAAATTGATCTGATATATGGCCATAGAAATCAAGAATATAAGGAAGTCTTTCGGAGACAAAGAAGTCTTGAAAGGCGTTGATTTTAGCTTTGAACAAGGCAAAATCAATATGATCATTGGGGCGAGTGGTAGTGGCAAGAGTGTGATGCTCAAATCAATAGTCGGTCTCCTCAAACCAGATGAAGGGCAAGTACTCTATGATAGCATGGATTTTCATGCTGCAGATTTTCGTGCGAAAAAAGAAGTTCGCAAAAATATAGGCATGCTGTTTCAAGGATCAGCCCTATTTGATTCGATGACAGTTGAGGAAAATGTCAGTTTCCCCCTCAAGATGTTTACTCGCAATAAGCCTCCAGAGATTCTAGAAAGAGTCAATTTTTGCCTGGACCGTGTCAACCTCAATGGCGTTAACAATCTATACCCTTCAGAGATATCTGGTGGTATGATGAAACGAGTAGGGATTGCCCGCGCGATTGCGATGAATCCAAAGTACCTTTTTGTGGATGAGCCAAACTCTGGTCTTGATCCTCTGACAGCATCTGTAATTGATAAATTGATTCAAGAATTGACGCTGGAATACAATATGACTACTGTCGTAGTAACACACGATATGAACAGTGTCATGAATATTGGAGACAAAATCATGTTTCTCTATCAAGGCCTTAAAGAGTGGGAAGGGACTAATAAAGAGATTTTATACACCGACTCTCCCGCATTGAGCGAATTTATTTTCGTTTCAGAACTTATCAAACGATAGCTAACCCCCGATCAATAAACGTAGTGGATCCTAAAGCACGCATCGACGAACTCTCCGAAGCGCTCAAGCAGCATAACTATAATTATTATGTGCTAGCTAAGCCTACCGTCTCTGATTTTGAATTTGATCAGTTGCTCAAAGAGTTAGAAGCCCTTGAAACTCAACACCCAGACCTTAGACGAGCTGACTCTCCGAGTCTCAGAGTGGGCGGAGCCATCACTAAGGACTTTCCTAGTTTTCGCCACATTCGCCCCATGCTTAGCCTTGGCAATAGCTATTCTCAAGAAGATATTCGAGAATTTGATGAGCAGCTAATCAAGCTTGCAGGCGGTGTCCCCTATACCTACTTACTCGAACATAAGTTTGATGGGGTTTCACTCAGTCTCCATTATGAAAATGGTCTACTGGTTCGTGGCGTTACCCGAGGGGATGGAGTACAAGGCGACGAAATAACCGAAAACGCCCGCACCATACGCACGGTGCCTTTGCAGTTGAGAGGAGAAAATTATCCCGCCCAACTAGAAGTAAGAGGAGAGGTCTTGATGATGCGTGAGGATTTTGATCGGCTCAACGCCGAACGCGAGGCTGAAGGCTTGGCACCACTCATGAATCCTCGCAACACCACCTCTGGCACTTTAAAGCAGCAGGACTCTGCAGCTGTCGCCAAACGCTCAATGGTATTTTTCGCTTTTTATTTGGCAGCAGATAATTTTGATGAAAAAACAGATGGCGAAAACATGGCCCTATTACATGAATGGGGGTTTAAGTTAGGCGGCAGTCATACGGTCAAACAAAATATGGATGAAGTGATCTCCTATTTGGACGAGTGGGAGATCAGACGTAGTGAACTACCCTACGATATTGATGGAATTGTCATTAAAGTCAATGAAATTGGCCTGAGAGAAGAAATCGGCTACACTGCTAAAGCGCCACGTTGGGCAATCGCCTATAAATACAAAGCCGAAGAAGCGGTAACTCAATTGGAATCTGTCAGCTTCCAAGTAGGCAGGACTGGCAAGGTGACGCCTGTGGCGAACCTCAAGCCAGTTTTACTTGCAGGAACCCTTGTCAAACGTGCTTCCATCTATAATGCAGATGAGATTGAGCGTTTGGATCTCCATGAGAACGATACCGTCCAAGTAGAAAAAGGAGGGGAGATCATTCCTAAAATAGTTGGTATAAAATTGAAAAAGCGTTTGGCAGAAGCCAAACCCATACATTTTTTGACACATTGCCCTGAATGCGGTACCGAATTGATCCGTCAGGAAGGGGATGTTAATCATTATTGCCCCAATATTGACGGATGTCCTACTCAGATCAAAGCAAGGATCAAACACTTTGCTTCTAGAAGAGCTCTAGTCATTGATGGTTTA
>JBGCFA010000392.1:0-36732 GCA_045106675.1 Bacteroidia bacterium | reverse complement strand
TGATGGGCCATTAAAAGGTATCGCGGTTGAGCAATGGGACGATATTCAACTCCGATTATCAAGTATTATCAGTAGTTCCTGTTCGCCTTCACCAAAGTTTCAGATACATCGTTTCCCTGTGCCAGAACGACGCGATCGGATCATCATCGTACTAGAGATACATGAACTCAAACTCAAACCTTGCATGACACGGCACCGCGTTTATATTCGCAAAAGTGCCTCCGTTCGCCCCGCGAACTCTGAAGATATCCGTCGGCTATTGATACGATAATTTTGCTTAGCTGCTTCTAGTTATTTGTCAGCAAAAATCAAATTGTGTTCCCTCAAGTATGCAGGTATTGCGCAAGCTTGCCACTCACTCAAAAATGAGCGCCACTAACTTAAAATATTAGCAAAAAAAGTTTAAAAAACCGTAGCTTCTAAGACGCACTGCGTTTTAAAAACGCAGTGCGTCTAGACAACAACCCCCATACCATCATGAAAAAACCAGATCAAAAAGACAGCCGCAGAAACTTCTTCAAAAAATCAGTCGCCTTAACCGCTGGCTTAGCGACAACGCCCTTTATCAATTTCACACAAGCTACGCCCCTCAATACAGAGGACAGTATTTACCTCATTGGTCCACAAGAGGGATTCTCTCCTCAGGTAGGAACGCTGCTTTCTACGATGACCATGATGCGTGCTTGGGTCGTGCGTTCGGTTGAAAACCTGACCCCAGAAGAACTAGACTTCCAGATAGATAAGGAATCCAACTCAATCGGCGCCATGCTGATGCACCTTGCCGCGACCGAAAAATATTACCAACTCAATACTTTTGAGGACATGGCTTGGGGATCTTGGAGCAAAGAGATCAAAGAAGAGTGGGATATCCCCATGGGCCTCGGCAAAAAAGCCCGCAAACTGATCAAGGGCAATGATATCAGCTACTACCTCGAAAAACTAGCAGCAGTCAGAGCAGATACTATTGCCGGCTTCGCCGAACGCGACGACGAATGGATTATGAAATCCGAACCCTTCTTCAACAATCAACCCACCAACAACCATTGTAAATGGTTTCATGTCTGCGAGCACGAATCCAACCATAATGGTCAAATCAAGTTTATCAAGAAGAGATTTCCTAAGAAGTAGGATTTGCTGAATCTGTTCTTCCCCTGTCCCCTCAACTTACGGTTTGCATAGTAATGTCCCCCTTTGGAGGGTCCCGACAACTATACGGGAGGGGGAGGAATAAATCTCTTAATAACAACTCACGCAAATGAAAATCCTCATCATCGGTGGCCACGGCACCATCGGCAAAAGAATCGTCGAACACTTTAGCGATCAACATGAAATCCTCATCGCGGGTCGCTCTTCCGGAGACATCCAAGTAGACATTAGCAACAGCACATCCATAGAGGAGATGTTCCGAAAATCGGGCAAGGTAGATGCCGTCATCTGTGCTGCAGGAGAAGCAAAATGGGCCCCTTTTCAAGAACTCAGCGAGGAAGATTACTATATAGGCCTCAAAAGCAAATTGATGGGACAAGTGAATCTAGTCCGCATTGGTCAACACCATCTCAACCAGCCCGGCTCTATCACTTTGTCAACTGGTATTTTAGCTGATGATCCCGTACTCAAAACCAGCAGTGCCGCCATGGTCAACGGAGCGATCCATAGTTTTGTGCAAGCCGTGGCATTAGAATTACCCTCACAGCTCAGAGTCAATGTCGTCTCACTCGGGATGGTCCAAGATGCTTACGAAAAACATAAAGATTACTTCCCCGGCCACAATCCAGTGCCCATGACTAAAGCAGTCAATGCGTATATTAGAAGCGTTCTGGGAAGCAGAAGCGGCGAAATCATCCGGCAATATGAATAAACTACTCACTACTCTCGTAAGCATTTTCATCTTATTTGGCTGTAATCAGGCCAAGGATTCACAAAGTAAAGAATCCAAACTACCTCGCGTCGCAATCGCGGGACTAGCCATTGAATCAAGCACTTTTTCTCCAGCCCAAACCCATGAGGAGGCGTTCCACGCTCGAGTGGGAGAAGATGTTTTCACCTTCTATCCTTTCATGGAGCCAGACTCGGTTAATCGCAAACGAGCGGATTGGGTGCCGACTTTACGTGCACATGCCCTGCCTGGAGGGATAGTAACGGCAGAAGCCTATGAGTCGCTAGTCAATAAAACCCTCACGATGCTCCGCGAAAATGGTCCCTACGATGGGCTTTTTTTTGACATTCACGGTGCGATGAGTGTAGTCGGCTTGGATGATCCAGAGGGCGATTTCATCGAACGCGTCCGAGAAGTGGTTGGTACAGAATGTATCATATCAACCTCAATGGACCTGCACGGCAATGTATCTTTGCGTTTGGCGCAGCACTCTGACCTCATCACTTGCTATCGAATGGCCCCACATGAGGATGCTATCGAATCCAAAAAACGAGCCGTCAGCAATCTGCTTGATCGCCTTGAATCCGGCAAAGGCAAACCCGCCTACAAAGCTTGGATACGGGTCCCCATCCTATTACCCGGCGAAAAAACCAGCACTCGCATCGAGCCGGCCAAAAGCCTCTACGCCAAGGTTGATCCTTTGACCAAACAGGAAGGTGTAATTGATGCTGCAATCTGGGTGGGCTATGCTTGGGCCGATGAGCCACGTAATCATGCGGTTGTCATGGCTACGGGCGATGATAAAGCTGCCGTAAGTAAGGCCGCGGAGGAACTAGCCCAGTACTTTTGGGACGTACGCGAGCAATTTGAGTTTGTCGCTCCGGTAGCTTCGCTGAACGAAAGCCTCGAAATGGCTTTCGCCAATAGAGAAAAACCCTTCATCATCAGCGATATGGGCGATAACCCAACTGCTGGTGGAGCGGGCGATGTCACTTGGACACTCAAAGAACTACTAGCTCGTCCCGAATTGCAAAAAACAAATGGCCCTAGCCTGATATACGCTTCTATTCCCGGACCAGAATTGGTTGAAGCCGCTATCAAAGCAGGCGTCGGTAATGAGGTAGAAGCCATGGTAGGCGCTGCTATAGATAATCGTTTTGCACCGCCAATAAAACTCAAAGGCATCATCCAATCCATCGAACATGGCGACAAACATGCCGAGACTGAAGTCGTCGTCAAAGTAGGCAGCGTTCACGTCATCGTGACCAAAAAACGTAAGCCTTATCACCACGAATCCGACTTCACTAATCTCGGACTTAATCCACGTGAAGCAGACATCGTAGTAGTCAAAATCGGCTATCTCGTCCCAGAGCTATACGATATCCGCAAAGGCTGGATCATGGCGCTGACGCCTGGAGGCGTAGATCAAGATTTGGAACGATTGGGCTACAAACGGATCATCAGACCGATGTTCCCGCTTGACTCCGATATGGATGATCCTGATCTCAGCGCTAAGTTCGTACCGCTTTCGGATGCGCTATAAGACATGAAAATCAATGTTTTTGGTGCTTCAGGCGCGGGTACTACGACTCTCGGCAAAGCCCTTGCAGATCGGTATAACAGTCGCTTTTTGGATGCTGACGACTATTATTGGCAAAAGACTGAGCCACCCTTTCAGTATAAGGTTCCGCTAGCGGAACGCAGTAAAGGCTTATTGCGCGATTTACAGAGCGCAGACGCTGCCGTTTTGAGTGGTTCTATGACTACTTGGGGAGAGGAATGGCTAGAGGCTTTTGATCTAGGGGTCTTTTTGTACATACCGCCAGAAGTAAGGATGCAGCGCCTACAAAAACGTGAAATTGAGCGTTATGGGAAGCAGCTACAATCAGACTCAACGATAGCAAAAACCTCCAAGGATTTTCTCGCTTGGGCTCGTAAATATGACGCTCCCAATTTTGAGGGTCGTAGCATCACACAGCATAAAGATTGGATTAAAATCGTCCGATTTCCAGTCTTGAAAATCGAAGGAGATTTTTCCGTTGCAGAGTTGATAGAAAAGCTCAACGATAAAGTGACAGAATTAAAAACCTGAGTATGAAACTGCTAGCTATAGTATTGACGGTTTTGCTGCTTGCTTGTAGCGGTGGAAATACAGAAGATCATTATAAAAACCAATTTCTCAGCCCAACCATCCCAGGAAGCCAGCCGCTTAAATATCTCCCAAAGCTTCTGCAGAAAGACAAAATCATACATAAAGGGATTTTTTCGCCTGAGTTAAATGAGTTTTACTTTACTGTATCAAATAAGGATTTTACAGATTTTGATATCAAAGCAATCCATAAGATTGAAGCTGAATGGTCATTACCGCAAGAGGCTTTTTTCAATAGTGAGTTTGATGATCACGGGATGAGCTTCTCGCCTGATGGGACATATTTGTATCTAAGTTCTACAAGGCCTGTAGATCAAGCGGGCATCCCTGAGACTTGGCATATATGGCGATCAAAAAAAACCGATGAGAGATGGAGTCCCCTTGAATTTGTGGACATCCCAAATATGCGCGAAAAATTAGTCTCTCATCCTTCAATCACTAATGCGGGAAAATTAGCCTTCCACGCGAGCGAACTAGACTATTCAAATATGAGGATTTATGCCTCTGATTTTGTCGATGGCGAATTTCAAGATGCTTCTATTTTGTTTGACAGTCCTCAAGATCAGTGTACACCCTTGATCTCTCCCGATGGCAAGTATATCATATATGGCCAAGTAGCAGAGCATAGTATCGATCTCATGATCAGTCATCAGGATGCTGATGGCAAATGGCATGAACCGAAAGCACTCATGCGAAATGATCTCAATATGAATTGCCAAGGGAATCCATATATCACGCCAGATGAGAAGTTTTTATTCTTCACTAGCAGTGAGCTTTTGGAAAACGATGAGGTAGGAAATTGGTATATCAATTGGGTCGATATCGAATCTCTCATAAACTAAGCTTGCCAAAATAAATATGAGATTAGTCCGCTTATTTGTTGCTTTTACTGATCATAAATGGCTTGCAAGCCGCGCCTAACAACTTTATCTTGCTATTATGTGGGACAACTTGCTCGCGTTATTTAGTACCAATGAGTTTTGGCAATATGCCTCTATCCCTTTCGTCAGTGCGATCGTAGGTTGGGGAACCAACGTCCTTGCCCTCAAGATGACCTTTTATCCGATCAAGTTTTTTGGCATCTGGAAGATTGGTTGGCAAGGTATCATTCCGAGCAGGGCAGGTTTCATGGCGGCAAAAGCGGTTGATCTGCTTACCAAAAACCTCATCTCTATTGAGGAACGCTTCACTCAAATCGAGCCAGAGCGAGTAGCCGAAGAAATGGAACCCGTCCTCAAAAGACTCTCAGAGCAAATTGTACGGGATACCATGGAGGAAAAAGCGCCCATGATCTGGGAAGCTGCTCCCGAAATGATCAAAACCCGCATCTTCCAAAAAGTCTCTTCCGAACTGCCCCATGTAGTAGAGGAACTAATGGATGATGTCAAAACCAATATCTCCGACCTCTTTGATCTCAAGGGCATGGTCGTCGAAGAACTCGAAGCCAATCCCGCATTACTCAATTTGATCTTTACTGAGTCAGGCAAAAAGGAGTTCAAATTCATTGAACGCTCTGGTTTCTTTTTTGGCTTTTTGTTTGGGTTATTTCAAATGTTGGTCTGGGTATTTTGGCAAGAGGTCTGGATATTACCCGCCGCTGGTTTGATCGTAGGTTGGGCCACCAACTTCCTCGCCTTGAGACTGATTTTTGAGCCACTTCATCCTAAGAAATTTGGCCCTTGGCGTTTTCAAGGACTTTTCATCAAGCGTCAAGTCGAAGTCGCCGCAGCCTATGCCAAGGTGGTTGCCTCACAAATTCTTACTTCCGAAAACATCTTTGTGCGCCTCCTCCAAGGCCCAGCACACGAACGATTAGAGAAGATCGTCCACCTCCACGTCAAAAAGGCTGTTGACGCAAGCGCGGGTATTTCCAAACCGCTTTTTCAACTGACCCAAGGGACCAAGCGTTATCTTCAGATCAAACAGACCGTATCCCAACGCTTCGTCGAAGAACTCCCCCACTCTATCCATCACTTGTTTGGCTATGCTGAAAAAGCACTCGATATCGAAAACACCCTCCGTACCCGCATGCAAGCCCTCGAACCAGAGGATTTTGTCGGTTTCTTACGCCCCATCTTCCAAGAGGACGAATGGAAATTAATCCTTGTGGGAGCCGTATTGGGTGCATTGGCGGGATTGGGCCAGTTGATTTTCATCTTTGGTGGCCTGATCATCTAATTCTGATTTAAAAATGTAATACCCAGATAGCTAGCCGAGAATCTGCCAACTTATCCTCTTAATCCATTGGAACGGCCTTTGGGTGGAGTAGTCCTACGCTTTTGTGCTTTTTAAGTCGAGATTACTGTCCCAATCTCTCTCAGATGAAATTACACTCTCGCTTACTTTGCGTCCCCTTCCTCGTCTTTTTGATCAATTGCACTGCGCCCGAGACGAGTCGTGCGACTGCTGCTTCGCAGAACGCCAGCACTAATCAAGCGTTCGGCAAGGCCGCTATCACAGCCGAAACTAGGAGTCCGCTCTACGTCTCCTCCGATCAAGGCCAAACGTGGAAGGCTGTCCTCAGCAATCTGCCAGATGATACCCAAGTATCCTTTATGGAAATGATGGGACCTCATATGTTGATCGCGACCGATAATTTGGGACTTTACGTAGGTAATCAAAGCTTCACCCATTTCGAAATGATCAGCGAAGCGCTCCCCAGCAAAAAACTTAATGCCCTCCACATCGATGGACAGACGATCTATGTGGGCGTTTATCGTGAAGGCATCTACCAGTCAGATGATCTAGGCCGGACTTGGCAGTCCCTCAACTTTGACCTTCCAAACCTCCGCGTCCAAGCCATCAAAGTGTATGATGGTCAATTGGTGGTAGGCATTGATGACGGGATTTATCAGTTTGATAAAAAATCATCAAAATGGGAAAGCCTCTATACAGATATCCAAGTATTGAGCCTTGAAAGCCTTAAGGGAGCTTGGATTGCGGGCACGAGCCGCGGTACGCTCAAATCTACTAATCAGGGCAAAGACTGGCAGTGGATTCATGAAATCGGAGCGGTACATTATACCCATATCGTGGGCGAGCAAATTGTAGAAATGATCATTATGGAAGATGTCTTTTTCTCCCAAGATTTGGGCGAAACTTGGACAGCAGCCAATTATGCTCCTCGCGAAGCTTCCTATGTCTATGAAGTAGTCAAAATGGACTCCAGTCTGATTTTGAGCAATAACTATGGCATTCATCGTTCTACCGACGGTGGTAAGAACTGGCAACATATCTCCGCTACCGAAGAGGCAGCCTTTTTCGATCTCTATCCACGAGGCAAACTACTATATGGCGGTACGCGTGCTTGGGATGAGTTTCGCAAGCGTTAGCCGAGCCTCATGATAGCTAGCGAGTAATCAAGCGAATTGAAACATTTTGCCTTTCCGGAAAATGTTTCAATTCGAACAAATTCCTTACATATCGGCTTAGTTGTATATTTTCAGTTGGTTTCTCAAACTTTTCGCACAATTTGTGCGCTCCTTGCTTGAATCAACTTGTATCATTATGTACTACTTAGCTTGCAGCTCACAAAGAGTCCCTGCCTCTTTGTGTGCGTTCACCCTACTCTTGCTCATCCTTCCTTGCCTCGCCCTAGCAGGCCCCACTACCACCCAATCCCTCATCCGTGTCGATCAGTTTGGTTATCTCCCCGATATGACCAAAGTGGCCGTCATCAGCAATCCTCAGACAGGATTTAATAGCACCGAAAGCTACACTCCCAATGCCACTTTGGAGATTCGTACTTGGGACAGCGATGCATTGGTGTTTTCAGGTCCTGCCACTGCGTGGAACGCTGGTGCCACTCACGCCCAATCAGGCGATCAAGCTTGGTGGTTTGATTTTTCGACGGTAATTACTCCCGGCGATTATTACGTTTATGATCCTGTGGCTGATGTTGGCTCTTATCGTTTTCAGATTGCCGATGATGTCTATCAAAACGTGATGAAAGAAGCCGTCAGAACCTTTTTCTATCAGCGTTCTGGCTTCGCCAAAACCACTCCTTTTGTACCGACTGCATGGGCTGATGGTGCTAGTCATCTCGGTCCTGAGCAAGATACCGACTGTCGTTTGGTCAGTGATCCTAGCAATGCTGCGCTCTCCAAAGACCTCTCTGGTGGTTGGTTTGATGCTGGCGATTACAATAAGTACGTCAACTTTACCTATACCACCTTGCACGATATGCTAGGTGCCTATGAGATCAATCCTGCGATTTGGACCGATGATTTCAATCTCCCTGAGTCGGGTAACGCTGTGCCGGATTTATTAGACGAAATCAAATGGGAACTCGATTGGCTCCTCAAAATGCAGCAAGCAGACGGTACTTGTCTCAGCAAAGTTTCGGTTACTGACTTTTCGGGAGCGAGTCCTCCTAGTGCTGATACTTCTCCTCGCCGCTATGGCCCAGCGACAGCTTCCTCGACACGTACGATCTGTAGCATTTTTGCGCATGCCTCTATCGTTTACCGCTCTTTGGGCAATCCTGCCATGACGATTTATGCAGATACTCTAGAGGCCCGAGCTATCAAAGCGTGGAACTGGATCACGGCCAATCCAGCTACTTCAAACTACAATAATGCAGGTTTCCAGAGTGCCACTCCTGAGATCAATGCTTACCAACAAGATGCCGTTTTGATCGGAGCCGCTGGCTATTTATTTGCTGCCACAGGCGATGCCACTTATCGCACCTATTTTGACACCAACTATACCAATATGCAGCCCTTACAGTGGACTTATTGGTATGCTTTTGAGTCTTCGTATCAAGATGCGCTCTTATACTATGCGGCTTTGCCGAACGCTAGCACCGCTGTGGCCAATGCAATCAATAATAATTGTATCAGCTCTACTAGCGCCAATCATGCAGAGATGCTACCGGCATTTCTCAATCAGACCGATCCTTATCGCGCCTCCTTGGCAGACGGTGACTATGTCTGGGGGAGCAATAGCGTCAAAGCTCATAGCGGGATCATCCTCGCCAATATGGTGCAATACGGTCTCGACCCAGCCAATCAAAGCAATTATCGGGATGCTGCCGCGGGATATGTTCACTATCTGCATGGCACCAATCCACTAGGTATGGTTATGCTTACCAATATGAGCGCCAGTGGGGCTGAGTCTTCCGCCAATGAAATGTATCACGGTTGGTTTGGCGATGGTACCGACTTTGACAATGCGCTAACCTCACTTTATGGTCCAGCTCCGGGCTATGTTACAGGTGGAGCGAATCCTAGCTTTACGCCCGCAATGGGATACTTTTCCCCACCACAAGGCCAGCCCATCCAAAAAAGCTATAAAGATTGGAACACCTCCTGGCCAGAAAACTCTTGGGAGGTGACTGAGCCTGCTATCTACTATCAAGCGGGCTATATCAAATTATTAGCGCAGTTTACGCGCATTGGTACTAGTCCTTTAGCGGTAGAGTATGATTATTTCACGGCTGTGCCGAACGAGCAAGGCGTTCAGCTAGGCTGGAAAACCCTCACTCAAAATGGTACAGATCGCTTTCTCATCGAGCGTAGCGAAGATGGCCTCAGCTTCCAAACTTTAGCGAGTCAAGAGGCGCAGCCTAGAGGAACAGCTTATCAATATCTTGATGAATCGCCTCCAATAGGCCGCCTTTGGTATCGACTAACTGAAATCGAATTGAGTGGCGCCCAAAATCGCTCTGAGATCCGCGAAGTCAATTTTCAGCTTTATCCAAAGTTTGAGTTTTGGCCCAATCCAGTAGCGGACCAGCTTAGTATTCGATTTTATCATCAGGAGATTACAAACTATAAACTGAAGATTTATGATCTCCAAGGCCGACTGATGTTAGAGGAAGCGTTCCACAAGGGGGATAAACCTACACTCTCCCTGCAAAACTTAAGTTCAGGTATGTACCTATTGACAGCAAATAGCTCTTATGGTACTTGGCAAGAGAAGTTTGTGAAGAGATAGTGGATTATTTGCTGCTGATTCCCAACTACGGACTAAAAAAAACAGACCCAAAGTTGCCTTTGGATCTGCATCGATTATGCGTCAAATGGATCTCTTAGCGTATCGCCAGAGCTCAACGTTTGACGACTTGAAACGCCCTTATTGGTGGCCCGTTTTCAGGTCGTAGCAAGACATGATAGATTCCCGCTGGAAGGTCCGAGAGATCTAAATCTACTTCACGTTCTTGCCCTGCAACCAGCGAAACGGGCGTCGCACTTTGTCGTAGCGTTCGGCCGAGGCCGTCCACCAAAGACCAATGCAGCTGCAATGACTGATCGCTACTCAGCACTAAGTGCGTTGGACCTTCGGTGGGATTAGGGAAAAGTCGATAATCGACCGCTACTAATTGTGTGGGATCTATCGCAGTGATTTCATCTTCAGTCGCCTGTTGAAAGCCTTGGGTGAGGGTAAGCGTTCCGCTAAGCGTCTCTGTAGCCACTTCTCCTCCAGTATAGGAAAGATGGACCTGACTGCCTTCGAAATAACCCCCAACGGTACCGAGGACTTGTCGTTCGAGGCTTTGGGCGGAGAGGAGATAAGCCCCACTAAGCCAAAGCATACATATTATGATTTTCGACATGATCTTTTGATTGGGGTTTATTCCTGATTTGCGGGACTGTCTTCTCTGCTGCCGTCGAGCATTTCACTCGCATCGCGGATCACACGGTAGTTTTCATGGCCTTTGCGCACACCTTTCACTTCCCAATCAAATTCGTAATTGCCTTGTCCTGCAAACAACTCTTCGACAGAGAAACCATCCGCTGTTTTTTGAACGACTGCGAGGCCTTTGGATTGGCCGGATAGAGGCGTAAGAATGATCGTCAAAGTAGTAGGATTGGCCACTAAACTAAAGTGATCGGGAAAGCTGATCGTCGCCTTACCATTGATGACTTTGCCAGTACCACGCGCATAAGCCGCAGCTTCAGGCCCTTCTAGGCTACAATACCAGATTTCTTTGTCGGCCTGCTCTGGGTGCGGGATGCGGAAGTTTTTTTGATCGGCAAATAGCACTCCTTGAGAACTAGCGTTCACATACATCCCCGCTTCGACATTGCCGGAGGCGTCTGCGATATAGGCATAGCCATGATTATCGCTGCTGCTATGATTGGTAACTACAAAATTAAAGCTGTTGTTGACCCCTCTAGACCTGAGTACTCCGGGGCCAGAAGCTCCAGTAAATATAGACGCGCGTTCAGCTCCGCTTTCATTAGTTGCATAGATGAAACCACGATCTGTATCTCCACTCAAATGCGTAATCCAAGCGTTGATACTGTTAGGCCCTCGAAAAGAAGCAGTACCGACACTGGTGCCCGAAGAAAGTTGAAAGCGAGTATTACCACTGTCCACACCTCGGATCGCTCCATCTACGGTAAGTTTTGCAGAAGGGTCATCTGTACCGATACCGACATTGCCGTTGTTTTCGATATGGAAGGTACCATCAGGAACCGAACTCTTTCCTACAAAAAAGTCGCTGGCTCCTGCCGTCGCTTCATTCATACCGCCTACATACCAACTATCTGACTCTGCACGGATAACAAGATGTTCGCTAGTAGCGTCTGCGTTAGCAGCACCTCCTCCGATACGGGCATCACCTTCATATTCGGCATTGTTGGCAGACTCAGTCCATACTACATCGGGTATATTCAGCGTCGCTGAACGCCATTCTGTACCGTCCCATTGGAGGACATCATTGATATTGGCGGTACCTGCCTCTACATCGACGAGATCTTCGATGCTCATGCTGGTCGCAATTTGGCTATATGGCACGCTCATCATTTCTTGCACACCGAGGCTTTGGCCATCAACTTCGACTTCGAGGAAGTGGCGCTCACTACTCCAAACGATGCCTTCAAAAGTCCCAACTACAGCAGTTCCATCTCCAATTACGAGATTGAAAAGGCCATATTCATTGGTGGTAGTATTGTGAGATTCTTGGTAAGCGACTGCTCCGTTGTCGGTCGCTTCGCGAACGTAAAATTTCACCGTCAGCGATTGATTTACCATAAGGTTGTTGCCTGCGTCTCGAGCTACAGCTTGATAATTGATGCCGCGAGTTTGAGCAGATATTGGGCTGTAGATTGCCAGGCTGAGGAGGAGTATCCCCAGGATTGTTTTTAAGTAGTACATGTTTTAAGGGTTTTTGAGATTCTTATTTAGAGACCTGACTTAGTTAGTCCAGGCGTTGTCATAGGAAAGTTTGAGAAGGTTTCGAGAGCCATTGTAATTGGCATTGATTAGAAGGGCAACTTCTATATCGTTGGGAAACATCATGATGATGCTTTTGAAGGCGCGGTCGCAGCATTCATCTGGTCCACGAGTACCTTGTTTTGTGAGGTAACGACCATGCTCACCGTCAATGGATTCGGTTAGGCCAAGTTCGCTTTCCATGATTGCTTCGCGCATCTCTGTAGAGAGGATATCGTTTGTATAACGAAAGAATGCCATCAAGCCACCGAGATCCATCACGCTGAGATAAAGCCCTCCAGAACCCGCACTATTCAATACATTAGTGGCGCCGAGCCAACCGATATTAGCATTTTGGTCTTGAAAATTAAGGTCGAGAGGATATTGGTAAGCGCGAGGCAGATTGGTTTTGAAGTTGACTGGCTCTACCGTCTCGACCATCGAAGGAGCAAAGATCTTTTGGTCGATATAGCGATAATAGGCTTGAGCACTATTGTCATTATAAGTGTCAGATTTTTCATTAAGGCCAAATTCAATCTCACCGATGAGGATACGGATCAGCGTAAAGTTGCCGTTTTGATAGGTACCAACTCGACTGGGTAGTGCTGGTAACTCAAGCGCTTCCAACATAGCGTTCGCCGAAGGCATACTCACATCGGTCGGAAAGGCAATGCCTGTCTCCATCTGCATCAGCTTGCGAAAACTCACCATATAAGGCGAACCCGCCTCCCAATGGTCATGATGTACTTTTGTTTTCCAGCTAGTTGGTAAATAATTGTGGATTGGTTGATCGAGACTGATTTCATGTTCTTCAAGTACGCGAGTCATCGCAACCGCTCCGACAAATTTGCTCACACTGGCGACATTCATTCGGGTATTGATCGTCATTTCCATGACACCACCAGGGTCATTGGCGTGGATAGCATTGCCTTTGGCCCAAGCTTGGTGCAGTTGGCCTTTTTGCGACACCATGATCTGGTAATCCGAGAGCTTTTCACCTAAGGACGTGTTGAGACTAGCGACAAATTCGTCAATCTCAAATTGCGTGATATTGGGCTTGAGGGGGAGCTCTTTTTGGCAACTTGTACTCACAAGGAGCAGAAGCAAACCAAAGAAGGGGATAAAGGGGGATTTCATAATAACTGTGTTTGTTTGCCCCTTTAGTCGCACGCCCTAATGAGTCAATCAACACTTAGGACAAAAAACTTCTACCTTCGCTTTATGAATCGCACTATTCTCCGGCTAGCCATCCCCAATATCCTCAGCAATATCGCGGTGCCATTGCTCGGCTTGGTCGATACCGCGCTCATGGGACGGATGGAGTCAGAAGCCTATTTGGGGGCGATTGCTTTGGGCGGAATTATGTTCAGTTTTATCTATTGGGGTTTGGGTTTTATCCGCATGGGCACGACGGGCTTGACTGCGCAGGCTTTTGGGCGACAAGACCCAGCAGAAGGGATTGCAGTTTTGGCGAGAGCCTTATTGGTCGGAGGTATAGCAACCGTGATATTATTGATCCTACAGTTGCCGCTGGGAGAATTTGGCTTTAGACTATTGGAAGCCGAAGCTAAAGGAGACGACATCGAATTGGTCAAGCAGCTTAGTCGCGAGTATTTCTACATTCGGATTTGGGCCGCACCGGCCAATATTGGCCTGATGGCTTTGTTGGGTTGGTTTTTAGGGATGCAAAATGCTCGTTTTCCAATGATCCTTATCGTCGCTGTCAATCTTTTCAATATCCTCTTCAACTTCCTCTTTATCTATGGCTTTGACATGAAATCCGATGGCGTAGCCTGGGGGACGGTCGTGGCGCAGTATCTAGGTTTGACGATAGCGATTATTTTGTTTGCCGTTCGCTATCGCGAACACCTCCAATACCTCAAACGAGAGACAGTGCTGCAAATGAGTAAGATCAAGCAGTTTTTCTCCGTCAATGCCGATATCTTCATCCGGACGATGTTGTTAGTTTTCAGCCTAGCCTTCGTCAACGCCAAATCATTTGCCCTCGACGACAATACCCTCGCCATCAACGCGATTTTGATGCAATACTTCCTCATGATGTCATATGCGGTGGATGGATTTGCCTACGCCGCCGAAAGCCTGACTGGGAGATTTGTAGGCGAAGGCTCAGCCGATCAGCTACGTATTGCCGTCAAAAAGCTTCTGATCTGGGGCAGCAGTTTTGGGGCGATCTTCGCACTAGTATATTTAGCGTTCGGCAAGGCCATGCTGCATATCTTCACCGATCAAAGCGACCTAATCGAAGCAGCGGCGGAATATGTGCCTTGGCTCGCTTTGATTGCCCTTCTAGCGCCTTTGGCCTTTGTTTGGGATGGAATCTATATCGGGGCGACGGCCACCAAAGCCATGCGCAATACCATGATCATTGCGGTTTTATTCATCTTCTTGCCTACTTACTATCTCTCCATCGACTCACTTTACAATCACGGTATTTGGCTATCCATGACGGTCTTGATGGTGGCGCGTGGGGCATTACTGAGTCTTAGCGCAAACAAACATATTTTTGGCATTTTAAAGGGCTGATTCAGTTACCTGCATTCCCTCATTTCAGGTAGGTGCGATCTTCATTTCTGCCGCGTTTGGGTAGTTTTCCCCTTCGCGGAACGCTAGAACACTGTTTACTTTTGTCGATCATTATTCCATGGCTTTGCCGAACGCCAGAGCGATATTGGTTTCACAATCATTATAAATTATGTCAGACACTATCCATCCGACTCGGTCGGAGAGGATGTTGCGGCTCTCCTTGCGCCAATTACGTTTTGCGTTGGCGAAATACGAAGGTTTGCCACCTTATCGCATCTTCAACAACCAAAGTTTAGATCAGCTCGCCAAGCTTCACCCGACCGACCTTCAAGGTTTACGCTGCGTTCCCGGCATGGGGGATTATCGTTGCAATCGATACGGAGGCACTATCCTACTTTGTATAGAGCGGACACTCAGCTCCAATGCAGCACATTGGGCAGAAACCGCCCGCAAACGAGCCCAACAACCCGCACAACAAACCGTCAAAGCCTTATTTGAAAGCGGCTTTGAGCCCTACGAAATCGCCCAGAGTCGCCAAGTGCAAGAAGGAAGTGTTCTCCGCTCAATGGAGTACCTCCAAAACGCAGGAGAAATTTCCATCAGCAATTGGGTTGAGGAGCAAATTCCCAAGCAAGAGTTAGAACGTGGAACTCAATTTTTCGAGGGCCAACCCCAGCAAAATTTGCGCGCAGCCTACGAGGCCTTGGGATTGGATTATGATACGCTGAGGATGTGCCGGATGTATGTCAGTCAAGTGGAGCGTTTGGAGTTTTGACATATAGCAGCGGTTTGCAAGTCGCTGCTAATTAGCGGGAGCATGAAAGAATTTTTTATTAACATTTTACAGAATAACCATGAAACCTTATCAGATTAAGCCGGTCGATGTATCGGAAAAAGCAATAGCCGTCTTGAAGACTGTTTTGTTATTGGACAAAGCTTATAGCGTGAGCTATGTGATGCGAATTTTGACAGGAGATCAACGCTATCCTTTGCGCGAAGAGTCGCATAAAGAGTTGGAAACCTTTGGTGCTTTAGAAGGCGAGTCCTTTGCTCAAATTGAAGGTTTGATCTACTATCTCCAGAAGCAGGCTTTTCTCTGTATCAAAGATGAGTTGTTTGGAAATATCGAAGCAACGGAGCTAGCAAGTGAGTTTTTGTCAAAGCCAAAACCACTACTCGCCAATCGCCGTCAATTGGGTCGTAGCTGGTTAGAAACAAAGCTCTATAGAGAACTGCGTGAACTTCGCCGAGAGTTAGCGACCTCTATGGAGGTCCTACCTTACGAACTTTACAACAATTATGCGCTGCATCTCCTGAGTACTCAGATGCCCGCGACATTGGAAGCGATAGACGAAATCCCAGCAGCATTTGAGATTCCAGACGCTTGTAAGACGATGGTGCTTTCAAAAATCGAAGTTGCCCGCGAACTCAAAGTCAAAGATGAGCGCAGCGGAGGAATCTATACCAAAGCCCATTCCCCTAGTCATCAAGCCGTATTGAGACTTTGCGAAGAGGGCGCCACACTAGAAGAAATTGCGGCAGCGCGAGCCATCAAGCCCGCTACCGTTAGGACATATCTGACCAATTTACACCGTTCCGAGCAGTTGGATTTGTGTGCGTTGATCGAGGAGAATATAGATGGGAAAGTTTTGCACCGTGGTGCGGAATACTTTGCTCAGAGTGGTGATGGTCGTTTGAAAACGGCGCATGAGAGTTTGGGTCTCGATTATGAGACCTTGCACTGGTGCAAACTTTACCATGAGTATAAGGAATCCAAACCGGCGGCAATAGCCTCCTAGTATTCACTCTTTCATCAAAGCTGCCAATTGATCGGACTTTTGCCTTGCTCTTGTAGCAGGGCATTAGTCTTTGAAAAATGCTGACAACCAAAGAAGCCGTTATGCGCAGCAAAAGGAGAAGGGTGAGCAGCCTTCAAAACGTGATGTTTATTAGGATCGATGATGAGCCCTTTTTGTTGAGCATATTTTCCCCAGAGCAAAAAGATGATACCCTCGCGTTGCTCAGAGAGTTTTTGAATGGCGGCGCTAGTAAAGCTTTCCCAACCCTTTTTTTGATGTGAAGCGGGCGTATGAGCACGAACCGTAAGCATAGAGTTGAGCATCAAAATTCCTTGATTGGCCCAACTTTCCAAATTGCCATGATCTGGAGTCTGAAATCCTACGTCAGTAACTAATTCCTTATAGATGTTTTTGAGCGAGGGCGGAGCTTTAATGCCATGCGGCACAGAGAAAGAAAGCCCATGTGCCTGGCCCGGTCCGTGATAAGGATCTTGGCCAATTACCACGACTTTCACGTCCTCGAAGGGCGTACTATTAAAAGCATTGAAAATGAGGCTCGCTGGAGGAAAGATTGTCATTCCAGTCTGTTGTTCACTTTTCAAGAAAGCCTTGAGTTCTACGAAGTAGGGCTTCTCAAATTCATCCCATAAAGCTTTTTTCCAGCCTTCTTCAATTTTAACGGATTCTGCGGGATGAGCCATATTAAGATCGGTTTTGAGTAGGAGTTTTACCTTTGCGGAGCACAATGAAAGCCATAAATGCGAAAGCAAGTACCGTCAATATGCTCAAGGTCCAATACATGAGTGGAATGAGAGCAGAGCGGGCCGGTTGTTGGCTAGAGCCAAGTTTTGAGAGATAAGTATCCGCTTCTTCGATCAATACATTACCTGCACAAAGGTCAGTTTTGTAAGAAAAAGTTTTGCGCGCAAAAACTAGATAGCGTTTGCCTTCCTCGAAATTATACCCACAATCTGTCGTAGCGAAACCCGAGTTAATCATCATCACAGTGTCCGTACGACGCTTCCATGTCTGATGTACTTGAAAGGTGTATTTCATCCCTCCCGACATCCAGTTAGTATTGACATAGATGACCGTTCCGTCGAAGACGACATCGGCTGAGTCAATCTTAGCCTGAGGGCCTAAATTGATGCACTCACAAGCGAATAACTGCTGAAAGCCCACGAAAAACAGTAGGAAACAACAGGATAATATTTTGCTCTTTTTTGACATTGTGATCCGCAATATATTGGGTAGAATGACGGTCTGCAAATCTGTATTGATAAGAGATAAACCAAGCCTCTTGTTCAAAATAATTCATCCGCAGAGGCAACTTATTCAGCTTTAAGTTCGTAAATCCGACACACACTTTGTATTACAAAGTACTTTACATAACTTTGTTTATAAAATAATCTCAGCATGACACGACTACAGTCTTATCGTCTCCCTCTTGCATTGGCATTGACGGCGATCTACAATCTATTCTTTTGGCAAGAGCAGTTTGGGATCAACCTCCCGCTCTTTAGCTTTTTGATCATGGCCTTGATCTTGGCGCTCAATCCGGCAGCGATGCGTAGTCGGAATGTCTGGATTAGTGCCTTGGGAACTTTATTCACAGGCGTACTCGCTGTTGTTTATCATTCGGGGACAGTTCAGGTTGTTCACATCTTATCCACATTGCTTTTTGTGGGTTTTGCGCATCAACCAAAATTAAGAACGGTCTTTCATGCTTTGGGACAATTGTTCGAAAGCATCATGCACATGGGTTTGTCCCTGCAAGAGGAATGGCAACGCATCCGTAAAGTCCAACCGGGTTTTTCACGTATCAGTAATTATCTCAAGCTGATTGTGATTCCCATTGTCGGTGTCTTGGTGTTTTTCTTCATTTTCAGAGGCGCTAATCCACGTTTTGCGGCACTAACGGATGATTTTTTTATCTGGATAGGAGATTGGTTTACTGATTTTTCATTTTTACGCTTCTTCTTCTTATTACTTGGCTTCTTGCTGTCTGTCGGCCTAATTTATCGTCGCGCCAGCAGCATTATTTTAAATCATGATGCTGCGCAGAACGATGAACTGAAGCGGACCCGACGCAAAAACAAGCATCCTTTCAATTTCCTCGGCCTCAAAAAAGAATATCGTACAGGCGTGCTTCTCATCGGTATGGTCAACCTGATGTTACTAGCCAATAATGTGATTGACATTGATTGGATTTGGTTAGGCTTTGAGGTAGAACCAGATATGAATCTCAAAAACTTCGTGCACGAAGGAACCTATCTCCTGATCCTCAGTATCATGCTCTCGATGGGGATCATGCTCTACTTTTTCCGTAAAAACCAGCACTTCTATCGTGAGCAAGGCTTGCTGCATATTCTCTCTTATCTGTGGGTCGGTCAAAACGTACTGCTTGTAATTTCAGTCGCACTCCGTAACTATCACTATATCGCCTATCATGGTTTAGCATATAAGCGCATTGGCGTATTTTTCTTTTTGTTGGCGACAGTCCTTGGTTTACTTAGTCTTTTTGGCAAAATCCGCAATCAAAAATCCGCATTCTATCTTTTCCGAGTCAATGGTTGGGCCGTTTACGGAACGATCCTTATCCTCTGTTCCTTAAATTGGGATATGATCATTGCTCGTCATAATCTGACGGCCGAATATCCCGGCACTTTGGATACCCAGTTTTTGCTAGACCTTTCAGATAAAACCTTACCGATCTTGATCGACCACTATGAGGATGCGATCGCCAAGATCAATGAACGCAAAGTTGAAGGCACGGCTACTGAGCAACTCAATAGTCAAATCAATACCTACCAACTCGGGATTAGCAACAAAATCCGCGAGTTCAAAGAAACCCAAAAAACATACGACTGGCCTTCATGGAATTGGGCTGAAGCAAATACACTTACTTATTTGAAGCAGTACGATGGTCCTTTAAAGCCTTATGAAAATGAATAAAGCGGAACTTCAGCAACAAATGGGAATTTCCTATTTGCATGCCATCGGCTACGCAACCCTAAGAGCTTGTTGGACAGCCTCAGCGATTATAGGGCTTGCCGCGCTCTTGATGAGACAAGAAAGTTGGGAATTTGCTGCTATTATCTTGGGCATAGGTAGTATCGTTTCTCTACTTGTATCCACCTTGCATTCAGTCATTGTCTTAGGCTTTTTGACCATGATGTATAGACCTCAAATCCAAAGCGACACAGCCGGGATGCTTTTCGGTCGCTGGTGGTTGATCCATAGTTTTACAGTCTGGATGATCCCTGCGATCATGATGGTAAGCAATCAAATAGAAGAAATTGAAGCCTGGGCATTTTTAGTTGGTATCACGGTTAACTCTACGGTAGTACTCTGGCTCTTTTGCAAACGCTATATCGCAAGACGAGATATAGCGATCATCGAACTTAGGAAAAAAGATCGCGAAGCAGCAATAAACAGTATCCTCCCGTCATAGAGTAAAATCTCTATGCGAAAGACGATACTACTCTGCCTCCTAATGTTGGCAATTTGTTCGCTAAACGCTCAGTTTGTGGTTCAAAACTCTGGCACCCAAGCTTCCCTTGCAGATGTACGCTTCTATGACCCTATGTTAGGAATCATCGTGGGGGATACTGGCACGATACTAAGAACCATTGATGGAGGAGATAATTGGGCAACAGTTGCTTACAGTGGCGAAAGCCAACTTAGCAAGCTGCGGTTTTTTGATGCTCAAAACGCTATCGCTATTGGTAACAATCCTGCGGTCGTTTTGCATAGTCAAGATGCAGGCCAAAACTGGATTGCTATCACAGATTCAAGCTCAAACTATTACGATCTCGTAATACTAAACGATTCGACAGCGCTTATATCCACTTCTGAGGCACTTTTACGAACCCAAGATCGCGGACAAAACTGGACAGTTCACTATACTGGTCCCGCCTTGAATTTATTGGGGATGATGTCTTTTATCGATGAGCAAAGAGGGTTTAGTATCAGAAAATGGAGTGGTTTTGGACCAGCTTTTAGTATCCAAAAAACTGTAGATGGCGGCAGCAGTTGGTCTGAAATCACGATGCTCACTGGCCAAAATCCCACAGTTTTGGAAGCATTGGTTTTTCTCAATGATAGTGTCGGCTTTGCCGGAGGATGGTATAATGCACACTTGGTCAAAACCACCAACACAGGCGCAGACTGGACATTTGGAACCACTGATGATATCCAAAATGGAGGCCAAGTCCTTGATATGACTATGATCAATGACACTTTGGGCTTTGCTGCCTGCTGGCATGGGACGCTCCTCAAAACCGTAGATGGTGGCCTAAGCTGGTATACGCTCATTCAACCTTTTGCAAGCCCCGTTAATTTCAACGGTGTCTATTTTTTAGATGATCAGCTAGGCTGGATAGTTGGTTCCGAAGGTAATATCCTCAAGACCAGCAGTGCCGGAGGCTCAGTCAGTCTTGAGGATAAAATAAATGCGATAAGTTTCTCCATCCACCCCAATCCAAGTCAGGGCATTTTTGAGTTGGAGATTGATCCAGCCGTTTTGGTTCGTTCATTGGCGATATATGATCTTCAGGGTCGCCTAGTCGAACGCTTTGCCTCATTGCCAGAACGGCTTGAGATCAAAGAAGCAGGGATCTATCTCGTTAAAGTTGAGACTGATAAGGGATTTGCCACGCAAAAATTATGGGTGCAGTAGGTTCGGCTTGCAAGCCGAACCCAACATGCCGAACCCGCACGAAATGATTATTGTCGTACGACTCGAAAGCTTTCGCTTTTGCCAGTATTCAAATCTTCCCAGCGAAGGATATAAATGCCAGAGGCAAGATTTGAAAGCGACCAATCATATGTCAAGTCTTCAAATTGAGCGTGCTGTAGGATTTTTCCATCTATACTTAAAAGTGTAAGGCGCGAACGACTAGCCTCTGGCAATTGAATATGTAACTGATCCACGAAAGGGTTGGGACCAATGCGCAGGCTCGGACCCAAGCGTTCGGCAGGGCCGGTCTCCTCAAGCTCTGTCTCAAATAATTTTTGCAATACAACCCCATCACCCTCTACAACTGCCTCATCATTGAGTGCAGCAAAAGCTTTGTAAATCTCACGACGACGATTATTAACGATATAAGTCGAATCTTCATCGTCTTCAGCATTGACTTCTAACTCATAACGTTTGAAATATTTTTCTACCTCAATGGCATCTTCTTGAAAGCCAGGTTCGGCCAAAGCACTGCCGAGATTATAAGCTGAGTCTCCAACCAATCTAAAAGTCGAAATATGCCAATAGCCTTCACGACTTGTATCTGGGCGATTGACAAAATAGTCATTGCCACGTGCCACAATTTCTACTTCAAAAACTTCTTCCCCTTCTATGGAAAAGGAATATTGCGAATTACCGAGATGGATGATTTGGGCTAATCCATGTACTTCATTACTCGCCCCTTCATTAGCATGGAAATAATAATCGCCAACTAATTCTAGCGGGTTACGCCCTTTAGCTTTTTTGGCAAACAAAATTTCTTGGCAGGCAGTAAGGCCAAGGCAAAACAATGCCGTGAGGAAAAAAGCAATGGTTCGGATTCGCATAATTGTATCGTATTTTTATGGCTATACGATAAGCTAAGCGGAAATGATATCAATTCCGATGAGTTATATCAGTACAAACAGACCTTTATCACTCAGCAAAAAGGACCATGAAACGCTCAGAACGTTATTCTTATGACGAAAGTCTGACTTTTCTACGTGAGCAGGCCGACCTGGTCGAACGCGTAGAATTGGATCATAAGCGTCATCGGATCTTATCATTAGGACCATTGCGGGAGGTTTATTGGGAGTTTCGCTTGCCTTTGCCCTTTCCGGCTATACAAACAGAAGAGTCCTTGGACGACTATCTTGATCGCGTTCCAGAATGGATCCCTCCCTATATGATCGTGTTGATACAGGCTGGTGCCGCAGCGATTGGCCACTTTGAAGATGGAGAAGTCGTCCATCACAAGGCCATCAAAAAATATATGAAGCGGCATAAACGAGGCAAATCTCAAATTAGCTATCTCAATACGCGCGGCAAATCGAAGGCGGGTTCACGCGTTCGCTTAGCGAATACAGTACGTTTTTTTGAAGAGATCAACGAACGAACCACTCCCTGGATCAAAGAATTAGAACCAGAGCGAATTTTGTACTCCTGCTCCGCACAACTCTGGGGTATGTTGTTTCAAGCCAAGACTCCCCCAGCCTTCGACAAAAAGGACAAGCGCCTCATCAAAGTCCCGCTTGATGTCAATATCCCTGATTTTGAAGAGATGCTCCGTGTCAATGAAATCGTAATTGAGGGGGTTTTAACGTCTGAAAGTACAGTATAATTACTCTTTTGGCTGAGGAGAACAATCAATAGCTTGGCGATTCATTCATTTTTACTCCTAATCCCAAAAACATGACAACAGTCACATCAACCTACGTAAAAAAACTTTTTTGGCTTGCCCTACTTCCTTATATGATCGGCGGAGGATTTCTCCTCACGAGCGCTTATAACAATGTCAAAACCATCCCAAGCGAGCAAACAGAGTTAGAAGCCCTATCAAGCCCGGTATTACTAGCCCCCAAAGACATACAGTCTATGGATCCATTTATTGGAGAGATCACAATGTTTGCAGGTAATTTTGCGCCCCGCGGATGGGCTTTTTGTGATGGTGCGATTTTGCCAGTCGCCCAGAATTCCGCCTTATTTTCTATTCTAGGAACGACCTATGGTGGAGATGGCCGTACCACTTTTGCCTTACCTGATTTGAGAGGTAGAGTCCCTGTCCATGCTGGCAACGGTAGAGGTCCAGGTCTCACGGAGCGTAAATTAGGCAAGAAATTTGGTTCTGAGACGCTTTACTTTCAAGCAAGAGGCAGTGCGGTCAGAATTACCGAAAGAACAGGTTCTGATCAGAAGGTACCTGGCGTAATGCAGCCCTCATTGGGAATGAACTATATCATCGCTCTTCAAGGTCAATATCCGTCGAGAAACTAATACAAGCTAGATCATAAGCGATTGGTGAAGGCAATGATTGCTTTCGCCAATTTTTTTTATGCTTTCTCAAGATTTTAAAAGAAATTATTCTTCTACTGTCCAATTTGCCAAAAGTCGTTCGTCCTAGGGGCAAATCACTTAAAAAAATAGAACAATGAACGAATTCTTAATGATTTTTCGCCACGATCCGACCGCTCAGAACGCCCCTTCACCAGAAGATATTCAAGCTAGTGTCAAGCAATGGCAAGATTGGATCGGAGGAATCGCCCAACAAGGTAAGTTTGTCAGCACCCAACAGCTTGGTTCCAGTGGCAAAACCCTCAAAGGCACCGAAGTGATCTCTGACGGACCTTATGCTGAGGTAAAAGAGATTGTAGGTGGTCTATTGATTTGCAAAGCTGATAGCTTAGAAGAGGCATTGGAGATGGCAAAAGGTTGTCCAGTGCTTGCCATCGGTGGAAAGGTAGAGGTGCGAGATTTAATGAAATTGGATTTTTAGGAGCTACGGCTTGCAAAATTGGATTGTTAGCTGCGGCTTGCAAGCCGCAGCTACGGATACCCACATTGTGATGCAAAACGAATTACTCCCTAATCTATTTAGGACGGAGTTTAGTAAGATTACTGCTGTCCTCTGCAAGCGATTTGGTCTCGACCAGATGAGCCTTGCAGAGGACATTGTTTCAGATACTTTTTTGCTGGCGGCGGAGACTTGGGGACTGCAAGGTATTCCCTCCAATCCGACAGCATGGTTGTATACCGTCGCCAAAAACAAAGCACTCGATCAACTGAGGCGACAACAGCTTTTTGAGCAGAAAATCGCCCCTCAGATTGGCTTAACGGAGCGTTCGGCGAGTAGCCGTGAAGATGAAATCGATCTCTCTCTCGCCAATATCAAAGACAGTCAGCTACAAATGATGTTTGCTGTATGTCATCCGGCTATCGCTCCTGAAGCACAGATTGGTTTGGCCTTGCGCATACTTTGTGGTTTTGGGATCGAGGAGATTGCCGATGCTTTTTTGACCAATAAGGAGGTGATCAATAAGCGACTTTATCGCGCCAAGACAAGCCTACGCAAGCATCAGGTGCAACTCGTACTGCCGCCCCTACAGGAGATATCGGCGAGGCTTGATACGGTCTTACACACCCTCTATTTGCTCTTCAATGAGGGCTATTACTCTGCTTCGCAGAACGCTCCTTTGCGGAAGGACTTATGTTTGGAAGCGATGCGTCTGGCTTATTTGCTGCTGGATGACGAGCGTACCGCATTGCCCAAGGTAAAAGCACTCTTGGCGTTGATGTGTTTTCATGCTTCACGCTTTGAAGCTCGCACCCATACCGATCAAGAGGCGCCTATCCAGTATGCAGATCAAGACCAAAGTCTTTGGGACCGTGATTTGATCCGCCAAGGCGAACTATTTCTCAACCAAGCAGCAATCGGTGAGCATGCCTCACAGTTTCATTTTGAAGCGGCGATCGCTTATTGGCATACGCGTTCGGATACCGTAACGGAAAAGTGGCCGCAAATACTGGGACTTTATGATGCCTTACTAAATGAAGTCAATTCCCCTATCACTGCTCTCAGTAGAGCTTATGCAGTTTCCAAAGTGAAAGGAGTCCCGGCAGGTATCGCAGCAGCGGAAGCATTAGCCCTAGAGGACAACCATTATTATCATAGTTTGCTGGGCCAACTATATCAAGAAACCGAGCCAGAAAAAGGAGTAGATCATCTTTTGCAAGCCTTACAACTCGCCAAGACGGAGGCGGATAAGGCGACGATCAAGAAGTTGTTGGAGGGAAATTAATGCAGTCCTTCGAGAGCCTCAGGACCCGCTTGACAAGTTTTGGAATATTTGAGTTGGAAAAATGGACTGCTACTCTGGCAAGGAAGTAGCCTATTTTAGGCTATCAAGTTCAATCTCCAGTATCCTGAGGCTCTCGAAGGATCACTCACAAAAAAAGGATATTTCCGCCCCATGAGGAGTGCGGAAATATCCTTATATCAGTTAAGTCTTATTAGGACTACTTATCCAAAAACATATGGAAAGTATCACCTCTCAAGCCTAAACGTAATGTTTCCAGGGGAATCGCATCAGTTGGAGCGATGTTGCCGAGGTTGACATTCGTGCCGAGGAGTTTGATAAACCATACTTGCTGGTTTTTTTGTGGGGCTTCCCATAGGACCTTATCTGGAGGGATCACTTCGAGAATTTCTCCGATTAAGTCGCCACGAATAGACGAGTCTCCGTGGAACATACCAACCGTTCCGCTTTCGCGGGCTTCAGCGATCACCTTCCAAGAACCGGCATCTAACTCAGTCTGCATCATGTCCATCCACTGAGACGGACGCAGCACCTTTGTAGGGTCTTTGCTACCAACCTCAGAGAGGACGGTGTAGTTTTTGGAAAGTTCACGGATCAGTTCGCATTTGTCATCACCTTTGAAGTCGATAGAACCATCAGATACTTCGAGGTGAGTAGCGCCGTACTTTTCGAGGACACGCTTATAATCATCCATTTGGCCGCGGATGTAGAATGCTTCGAGCAATGTACCCCCGAAGTAAAAAGGAATCCCGGCTTCTTTATAGACAGCGAGTTTCTTTTCAAGATTTGGCGTTACCGCTGAGGTAGCCCAACCCAATTTGATAATATCTGTATGCGCAGCACCGACACTAATAAAGTCTTCCGCTTCACGAACGCTCAAACCTTTGTCCATGATCATGGTAAGGCCGGCTTCACGAGGCTTGCTAGTACGGTCGGGGATTTGCTGTAGAGGGTAGTTTAGCATGTGATTGAAGATTTAAGAACATTGGAACAATGAGTGGAAAAGTATCGCTTTGAGCGAACAAAATGTTGATTCCCCCCCTTAATCCCCCTCCGAAGGGGGGAAATGGTTTTACAAACCGTAGAGGCGTATTGCATACGCCTAATTGTCATGGACGTATGCAATACGTCCCTACAGATCGTTTCATTGGGAGAAAAGAACAACTTGCATATCTTCCTTGTCCTCTGTCATTGATAAATAGAGTGGCAAATCTATAAAAAAAGCGGCACCTACCGAAAGCAGATGCCGCTTGATATTGTGATGAGCTAACGAATTAGCTGATACGACTTACGAGATCGACAACACGTGAAGCATAACCCCACTCATTGTCATACCATCCTACCATTTTCACCAAAGTACCCATAGAAGAAGTCATTCCGCTATCGAAGATACAAGAGTGAGAATTACCTACGATATCAGAAGATACGATAGGGTCAGTAGTGTACTCCATGATGCCCTTCATAGGACCATCAGCAGCAGCTTTCATTGCAGCGTTGACTTCGTCAGCGGTAACTGACTTGCTCAATACTACAGTTACGTCAGTCAAAGAACCAGTGATGGTTGGTACGCGAGCTGCGATACCGTCCAGCTTGCCTTTGAGCTGAGGTAGAACGATCCCTACTGCAGTGGCAGCACCAGTGGTAGTAGGTACGATGTTTTGAGCAGCCGCACGCGCACGACGAAGGTCGCTGTGAGGTGCATCCTGGATATTCTGATCCGCAGTGTAAGCGTGGATAGTAGTGATAAATCCAGATACGATTCCAAAATTATCATCTAATACCTTGGCCATAGGCGCGAGGCAGTTCGTAGTACAAGATGCATTTGAAATCACCTGCATATCAGCAGTGAGGATTTCATCATTAACACCGAGTACAACGGTAGCGTCAACTTCACCTTTAGCAGGAGCAGAAATGATCACTTTTTTGGCGCCAGCAGTGATGTGCATAGCAGCCTTTTCACGATTACGGAAAACACCTGTAGATTCAACTACGATATCAACACCTAGATCACCCCAAGCGAGGTTTTCAGGGTTGCGTTCTGCGCTAGCATGAATACGAGTACCGTTGACAGTGATAGAGTTATCATCAAAACCATCTACAGTACCAGCAAATTTGCCGTGAGCAGTATCATATTTGAGCAGGTGAGCAAGCGTTTTATTGTCAGTAAGGTCATTGATTTTGACGATCTCGACATCAGGATTGTTTAACAAACCTCGGAAAACCAAGCGGCCAATACGACCAAAGCCGTTAATACCAACTTTAATTGCCATAGTTTAATAATTATAATAAGTAATTTTTACACAGACAGGGCGAAAATACTAGCTTAGACACTGAAAATCAAACCCTGAGGGTAACGGTTTTGTTAAGTCTGCGTAAAGTCATCAGAACAAAGAAGTTTATATTTTTTTTTCAAAACACTTGATTGCTTAAAAAAGGTATACTACTTTTGTCATCCGCTAAGCAATTAGCACATTGACGTCCCGTTCGTCTAGTGGTTAGGACTCCAGATTTTCATTCTGGCAACAGGGGTTCGACTCCCCTACGGGATGCAAGCAAAAACTCGATCGAAAGGTCGAGTTTTTTTGTGTTTGGGAGGGACCTATAAACATCCCCGCTCACACCAGCCGCGGCCCCTTTAAAGTGGTCTTCGCGCTGATTTTTCGCTGCGGGCACCCCTTCGAAGGCTACGGGTCCCCCACAAGTATTACGGGCATTCGGAGGAGATTTTTAATTTAGGCTTATTGTCATTTATTGCAAGATGCGTCCCAAATATAGCCCCCTAACCCGTCAAAGGCGTGGTCATTTCCAAAAGCATAGTTATAATGATGCCCGTCTGGAGTCCAAAGGTGCTCAATTATTAGGGCGGATGACCAAAACCCAAAGTAATGTTGTGCATCAGATTTCAGAAAGTCCCGCGGAGGAAAAGAGTTTTTACCGTTTTCTTCACAATGATCGCGTTAGCCCATCAGAGATGATTGATCATATTTACCAGCCTTCGATTAGAGAGATTCGGGATCGTTCGCTTCTCGTAATCGGAGACCCCAGTGAAATCTCTCTTAAGGGACAAATTGGCCAAATCCGAGATGGGCATAGAGTAGGGGTATTGAGTGATAACAAAACTCCCGGTTTTTATCTCCAGTCTCATCTGGTTTTGGATGCTCAAAGCGGCCATGGTTTAGGCCTAAGCGACCTGATCTTCTGGACCCGCAAGAAAGCTTGGGGGTCCAAAAACAGGCCTCGGGGTCAAAGTCAATGGAAAGACCGAGAGACCTACTGCTGGATGCAAGGGATCATCCATAGTCAAGAAGTCTTGGCTGAGGCAAAAGAGGTACTCTATGTATTTGATAGTGCTGCGGATATGGCCGATTTGTGGGCCACTAGCTTAGAGCAACCCTATGATTTGCTGATCCGTTGTCAACAGTATAATCGCAAATTGGTTAATAGTGATCTAAAGTTGTTTGAGTTCCTCGATAGCCTCGAGGTAGCAGGCAGCTATGAGTTGGACCTCTCAGAACTTTCGCGCAGAAACATCAGTCGGTCTGTGGCACAAAAGAGAGAAAAAAGAAAGACCAGAATGGAGGTTCGTTTTTCTGCTCTGGTAATGAAACTCAAGACTGAAAAGGGATGGGTTAAGGTGCCCCTTTATGCTGTAGATGCCCGAGAAAAGGCTGATTCTGTCCCTCCTGGAGAGGATCCGATTCATTGGAAGTTATTAACGAGTCGTCCGGTGGAAAGCTTCGAAAAAGCCATCGAAATGATTCATTTCTATCAACTTCGTTGGCAAATAGAGGAGCTTTATCGGACCTCAAAGAAAAAGGGCTTTGGGATTGAACAGACTGAATTAACCAGCCTTGATGCTATTTTCAAACAAACTATTCTCAGTCTGGAAGCGGCCTTCAGAGTGATGAGGTTGGTGATGAGTAGGGATAAAGATGACCACCAAGGCATCGAAGAAATTTTTTCTCAACCCGAAATCAGATGCCTCGAGGCACTCAATCATAAATTCGAAGGTAAGACCCAAAAACTAAAAAATCCCTGGCCCAAAGATCAGTTAGCCTGGGCTGCCTGGATCATCGCCCGACTCAGCGGATGGAAAGGCTATCAGTCCAGAACCCCAGCAGGGCCTATTAGAATGAAAAGAGGACTAGATAAATTTAATACTTATTTTGATGCTTGGATACTATTTCGATGCGAAGAAGATGTGGGGGACCCGTAGACTTCGAAGGGGTGGGGATAGCGACGGGGGATGTTAAAAGTCTAATCCCTCCTCCCCGGCGTATAAGGTGCTCCAGCCTCCTCCAAACTCGCCTCATAAGCCGATAAATCCTCCAGATACTGTTGCAAGGTTTTCTTGAACTCCTCAAGATCTCGGCTGGCCATCTCCAAGCTTTCCTGATTCGTTTGAGTAGGTGCCTGACGCGTACTCCAATTGTTGGAAGCATTGTAGGCTCGGCCACTAATCGAAGGAGAGCTCGATTCATTTAGCTTTTGCCGTTGGGCGTCGCCCCATAAACGTAGGCGAAGGACATTCAGATTTTCTTTGAGTAGCTGCATGCCTGAAAAATGATCGGCAGTGGCGCGGGGAGTTTGCTTTAAGGCTGCTTCTAAATGTCGTAGTCTATCGCTGGCTTCGGATATTTGGCGGCCAGCGCTCGAGATTTGTCGCCTTAGTTCGTGAGATGATTGCAGGAAGGCTGCCATAGCCTCAAAATCAGGCGTAGCACTCATATTGGGAGCGGGCTTGACCGTAAAAGTCTGTGCTGGTCCTTGAGAGGTCAATTGACCATTGTGATTGATAAATAGCTCCACACTATACTGGCCCGGAATGACCAGCGGTCCTTGCGGATCTCCCGCCCAAGGTGGTTGAAAAGCAGGCTTTGCCAAACGGATCGGATCAGGTGCTGGCCATCTAAGATCCCAATTCACTCGATTTAGCCCCTTTTTGCTGGCAGCTGTTAACCAACGAACGGCTTCACCAGCCTCATCTTTCACCAAAAGCAAAACTTGAGGCTTTCCTTCTGTGGATTCGGCTCTTAGGGCTTCCCAGCCCGGAAAGGGAACATCAACTTGCTCTTTTCGCAAGGCTTTTTCTTCTTCTTGGCGTTCCGCTTTAGCGGTCTGTGGAAAGTTTGGTAGATAGTAAGTAAACAACGCTCCAAAAGGCGGATTCTCAGCTCGGTAGCTACTTGAGCCTTGGCTAGGCATACCTTTGGCCTGCATCGGGACGGAAGGCAGATACCACCAAGCATCTCGTACCGAGAAAAGCGTAGAGCTTGACTCCTTAACAGCACGGCTAAGGTCTCGGAGGGAAGAATAATCATCCAATACATAAAACCCACGACCGAAAGAAGCCCCTACCAGGTCATTGTCCCGAGCATGTAGCTCTATATCTCGAAAAGGAATGGTCGGTACTCCGCCGCCCAGCTTGACCCAATGCCCTCCCCCATCGTATGAGAAATATATCCCATACTCAGAGCCGATAAATAAAAGTTTAGCCTCCTCATGATCTTGTTTGACGGCCCATACAATACTAACCTCAGGCAAGTCTCCTGTAATAGATTGCCAAGTCCTACCGCGGTCATTGCTACGAAAAAGATAAGGCTGATAGTCGCCCAACTTATGCGCATCTGCAGCAGCAAAAACGACATTGGGATCATGAGCGGAGGCTTCAACATCGTTGATAAAAGCGCGTTGCGGAACGCCAGGTAGAGCGCCAGCTTGCCGCCAAGTCTTTCCCCCGTCTTCACTAATTTGGATCAGCCCATCGTCGGAGCCAGTATAAAGCAAGCCTTCCACTAGCGGGGATTCAGAGATGCCCGTTAGCGTAGCATATTTAGACATCGCGCCATTGTCATACAAAGCATCTACACTCCATACTCGATCCATCATTTCCAACTCATAGCGGTTGGTATTAGTAGTCAGGTCCTTGCTGATGGCGGTCCAAGAATCGCCTCGGTTTTCGCTCTTCCATATTCGTTGAGAGCCAAAGTATAGCACTTGAGGGTTATGCGGACTGATTAGCAGCGGGCTATCCCAATTCCAGCGTTCCGGAGGATCGTTTGGTGCAGCTTGTGGCTGAATGTTTAGCACTTCTTCGTTGCGACGATCGAGGCGATGGAGTACTCCTTGCTGATATTCCATATAGGCGATGTTTGGATCTTCCGGATCGAAGAGGGATTCATAGCCATCAGCCCCCAAGGGAACATACCAATCCTGATTGCGCAGCCCTTCAGCATGCATTGTACGAGATGGGCCGATCAAAGTCCCTAAATCCTGAGCGCCGCCGACTATATTGTAAAAGGGTTCTGCATTATCGAGTCCTAGTTTGTAAAACTGAGAAATAGGCAGATTAGAAAAATGTCGCCAGGTGGTGCCTTCGTCATAAGTCTCGTATAAGCCACCGTCTGTTCCTGCCAGCAGGTGTCTGCCATTATGTGGGTCGATCCAGAGGGCGTGATTGTCGCTGTGCTTTTCGCGGCCAGTGCCGAGGTAATCAAATTTCTTGCCTCCATCTCGGGAGACATGTAGAAAGACATCCATTTGGTAAACGAGATCCGGATCTGCATTAGAAGCTTCAATTTCCTGATAGTAGTGAGGCCCTGTGCCTCCGGAAATATAGCTATTGCGCTTTACCCAACTTTCGCCTTTGTCCAAGGAACGATAAAAGCCCTTTTCCTTCGAATCGGCCTCAATGGTAGCATAAACGATATTAGGGTTGGCGGGAGTAACTGCCAATCCAATCTTCCCCATATCTCCGTTTGGCAGGCCTTTAGTCAGTTGGCGCCAAGATTCTCCATTGTCGGAGGATTTATAAATCCCAGATTGAGGTCCACCTGCGAGTAGGGACCATGTGTGCCGACGACGTTGGTAAGTCGCGGCATAAACTACATCTGGATTGGAAGGATCGAATTCCAGATCGGTAACACCAGTATTTTCATCAATCTCGAGGACTTCTTGCCAGCTTTTGCCGCCATCCACCGTTTTAAATACGCCCCGCTGACCTCCTGATGACCATAATGGCCCTTCTGCCGCTACGAAAACGACCTCACTATTTCGGGGGTCAATCAATATTTTGCCAATATGCTCGGACTTTTCCAAGCCCATATGTTGCCAGTTTTTTCCCCCGTCCCGGGAACGATACACTCCATCTCCCCAACCTACATGCCTGCCGCTCACATTCTCCCCAGTCCCAACCCAAACAATGTTTGGCTGCTGAGGATCAATACTAACTGTACCAATGGAGTAAGAGACTTGATCATCAAAAATAGGTTCCCAAGTGATACCGCGATTGCTTGTCTTCCAGAGGTTACCGGAGCCTGCGGCCACATACCAAGTACTCGGATCGAGTGGACTAACGGCAATATCCGAGATCCGTCCTCCCATGACGGCCGGACCAATGCTCCTTAGGGAGAGCTTCTGCGCGGCTGCGGTGATGGCTGAATGAGGGTCTGATTGGGCAAAGGCGCCTGTAAACGTATAGACGAGGATCAAACAGGATGCGGCAAATAGTTTGTGTAAGAGCATGTGACAGATATTGAAGTCAGAATACTTATAAAGCTAGTTTTTAGCGCTTGGAAACGCAATAAGTAGAAGTCGGGATAGAAATGAGGATACCAAAGCGGCCCATTGCCAATAGACTCGACACTCTTTAGTCATTCATTCGTTCCGCGAAGCGGCGGGAAGTGAATAAATCCCTCTGCTACGATCGGGATGACAAGCAAAAAGTAAGACTGACGAGATCAATCACCTACCCAAATTGTGAAGCCAAGAAATCTCCATAATGGGATAGCCTTTATCATTCTGAGAACAACAAAGCAGGGAAAACCACCCTCAATGCATCAAATGGCGGTTTCAGTCCCTTGGAATAGGCTTTGAAACTTAAGAGTGAGTTTAACACCTAACCGTTCACAAGCTTATGTTATCCAAATTCTCGTATCTGCTGCTTGCTAGTTTTATTTTCCCTTTGACTGCCACTGATGGGGTCAAGCTCAATCCTAGCGGAATTGGTTTACAAGTCCAGTTTGCCTCTATCATCAATGGAGGACCCGCAAACATGACATTCTACAATGGCATTATCCGCCTAAGTGAAATCGAATTTGAAGGAGAAGAAATCAATGGGAAAACAATCGAATACCAAGTTGAACAACTCACCACTATCGACCTCACTACGGCACTGGCCTCTCCTGCGCTCAATCCGATTATGATTCCTGCCGGAGAGTATGAAGAATTGCAACTAGAGGTGCAAGGTGCCAAAAATGGCAGGGTCATCTATCTCGAAGGTTCATTTACCGATAGTAAGCAAAATTTAGTGCCGCTTCTGATAGACATTCAAGAGAGCCTTAGCCTAGAAATAGCGTATAAAAACTATACGGTTGATAGTAGCCCAAGCTTTGACGCTACCTTTTTGGTCGATCCGACCTACTGGTTTAGCAATATCAGCTATCAAGATTTACAACAAGCCGATAGAGATTCCAATGGCGTGGTGAGAATCAGTCCAATCAATAATATCCCTCTTTATAAAAAGTTAACGGCCGATCTCTCAGAAGGAATCGAATGGCAATGGGGTAAGTAGTTCAGCCTCTTTTATCGAAAATCTACCAATTCACCAATATTTCTAAGCCTGACTTCGGTCGGGCTTTTTCTTTTTCAGAGCAGGAGTGGGGTGATTGCCGCTTCGCGGAACGCTTGGGTTTAAAAACCGAAGTGTTCATCGTCTTCAATTAGCTTATCTTATTAGTCCACTAGCGCAATCCGAGAGAAATAAGATATTAACAGAGTCCTCAAATGAGCATCAAATTCGATCAAAATACCGCTAAAATATTAGATCAACTCTATCAGTCAAAGGACGCGCAAAAGAGAAGACAGGCCGTTCTGGATGCATTGCAAGTGCAAACTGGAGAACAAGTGCTCGATATAGGTACTGGACTGGGCCACCTAGCGCTGGAAATGGCAGATTTAGCGGGCCCGGAAGGAAAAATCCTTGGCATGGACCTTAATGAACCCATGCTTGAGCTTGCTCGCAGTCGATGTGACGCGAAACCCTGGATTGAGTTTAAAGCAGGAGATGCTACTCAACTGCCCTTCAAAGATGAGCGTTTTGATGCTGCTGTATCGGTACAAGTTTATGAATACATCTCAGATACGTATCAAGTTTTGAAGGAGCTAAACCGGATTTTAAAGCCCGGTGGCAGAGCCGTAATCGTGGCTTCTGACTGGAAATCGACAATATGGCATTCGACAGATCAAGTTCGCATGGATAAGGTCTTATCAGTTTGGGAGGAGCATTGTGCCTATTCTGATCTGCCAAGAACCCTCGGCAAACAGTTGAGAGAGGCCGGCTTCAATATTCAGGCTCAAAATATAATTCAGCAGTTCAACCCGACTTTAAATACTGACGCATACAGTTATCATGCGATCAATTTTATCAAGTCTTTTATCTCCGATAGAGGAGGAATCTCTAAAGAAGAAGCGGACTTATGGGCAAAAGATTTGATTCAGCTTGGGGAACGGAATGAGTATTTTTTCTGTCTCAATCAATTTTTATTCTCAGTATCAAAAGAAGACTAGCCTATTTAAAGGGCTCCCCCATACACCTCAAAAAGCTGTATCTGCGGTTCTCCCTTCGATTCCAAAATCGTCAAACGTACCGCTGAGACCTCCATCTCATCAAAGGCATGGATAAACTTATGCCCAATACAAGATCCTTCAAATATCTTTTGCCAGCCTTTGCGCGTTTTGCCTTCTAATACAAAGGAGCGGACGCGTTCGCCAAGGCGAATATCCTCTTGCAGGACAATCTGATTGATATTGGTTCGCTTGGGAAGCTTGGCCGTGATGAGTTTTTCATTACCAGAGAGTGAGACAAGTGGATTTGAGAAACGATCATCGATGGCCTTGCCGAACGCTGCCAATCTTTGCACATCTGCTTCGGGCATCAATCCATCCGCATTAGGCGTAAGCCCCAAAATCAGAGAACTGTTATGTCCGACGCTATTGTAGTACATATGCAGTAGCTTATCTAAAGGATAGATATGTGCATCATCTCCTGGTTCCCAGAACCATTCGTGCCGTCCATTATAGCCTCTTAGCGGCGCATCGCTCATGGCAGGGATATAGTATTGTCCGTCGGGAAAGCCATACTTGAGTGGTTTGAAGCCCACATCATCTCCCCTATTGTAGAACCAAGAAGCGGTACTGTAAGTTCCCCAGCAGGGATAAGGAACGGTGCCTGATTCTGATCCTCCCCAGCGCATATCTGCACGTTGGAGATTGTGATAAAACAGGCAGTTGGGCTGGTATTTCTCGAATATGGAAAGCACATCAGGCCCACCTTGCGCTGGACCATGGGCTCCACCATCAAACCAGACAATCGCCAGATCGCCATAGCGAGACATCAGTTCTTCTACCATGCCCTCACACATGCGATTGTACTGTTGCTGCCTGTTTTGAGCAAAGGCATCCTCTCCCAGAACCATGAAATCGTGTACACCATAAAATGAATTCCAGCGAATGCCAATGTAAATCCCCGGCTTCACACCGTATTTACGACAAGATGCCACGAAGTCCTTGACAATGTCTCCCTTTCCATCGCGCCATTTTACTGCTTTTAGACAATAAGGATTGACATCGCTTTGATAGAGGGCAAAACCTGTTTCATGAGTGGCGGTGAGGATGGCAATTTTACAACCAGCTGCCTTGGCAGCGCTGACCCATTGATCGGTATCAAGTTGCTCCGGATTGAAGATGTTGTAGTCGGCAATAGGGGTAATCCTGTTTTGTGGCTGATTGTATTTCTTCCCGTCAAAAACATGCAGATCATAGTGGAACACAGCTACTAACTCAGCATTTTGCCAGTCCAACTGGGCTTGGGTGGGTATGGGGACGATGGGAACAGTTTGTGCGTTCAGCGAAGCTGCTCCTAAGCATAAGATCGCAGTAAGGAAGAAGATCGTTTTTTGCATAAGTAGTAGTTGAAGCTCGTTCCGTCGATGGGTTTAATTGTCTGATGTCGTTTTAGAAATTGATAAGACTCTGTTCTCCTCCCGCCCAAAACCATTGATTTGGATAGCGTCTTCCAAAAGTTTGATGACCGCATAGGAAGTCTGCTCTGTATCGACCATACCCTTCAATGTAAGATAATGGACTCCATTTTTCTGGGCATAGTTACCCTCGTGATTATGGCCATTGATATAGGCTTTGACCACTGGATAACGTTCGATCAGGCTAATGATTTCCTTGGCATTCCAGAGATTATGGCGATTTTCTGGATAAACGGGAAAATGACAGAAGAGTGCGACTTTCTCCCTTTGACGAGAAGCCTTGATCAGGACTTTTTCAAGCCACTTAAGCTGCTCGTCTCCAATCGCACCATTCCATTTGGGAGAGTCAAT
>JBGCFA010000391.1:0-3092 GCA_045106675.1 Bacteroidia bacterium | reverse complement strand
GGTGGAAAGGGGAAAGCTGTATTATGAGTTCACTAAATAATTTTCTGCGATACTATTTTTGCACTACCAATTTTTTATGTTCAATCCCCCAACTAGTAATGATCTCCACTAGATAGATCCCTGCCGAAAGATCACCCACAGAAAAGGAATAGCGATCATCTAAATCTGGATTTTTCATTTCCTTCATTATTTGCCCATTAGTGTTAAGTAAACGGATTGTCATAATGGGAGCAGTATTAGAGGTTATATGAACCTTTTTTTTTTCTTTTTTGGGATATAGCAGTATGGCATCTTCGTCTACTTTTATACTAGTTCGGTTTGAGGAAGGGCCTTGGCAGCAACCATTGATTTGTGGAAAAACGCATGCTTTTCTACCTGTGCGGACCGTTATATCAGTAAAATTCACCTCGTGATTACAGCCTAATGCATCTGATACTTGCAGTGTCAGAGCTTGATTGTTACCTGATTTCCCTTTAAAGCAGATATTTGAACTAGAACCTAGATTGTGTGTATAAGCAGTTCCTGCCAAATTGTAGGTGTGTATCCAATTATAGCTGTAAGGGGGCGTACCACCACTTACATTGGCAGTAACAGTTTTGCATTCTCCAATACAAAGGTTCAAGCTGTTGGGAGAGATGGAGGCATTTAGTCCATTAGGATTTATCCAGTTAATAGTTGCTAGATTGGGGATGATACAATTTGTGTTTGGACCAGAGCAAGCCATTCCCTGATAGGCTTGACCGCTTGCTGGATTGCTATTTAAGGTGTATTCTGATTTAGTGATTCTGACCCTTAGTTCATATACTCCACTTGGCACACCACATCCAATTGTGTATGCCCGATCTAGGCTAGAATAAATGGTAGCATTTGGATTGGTACACCAACCGGGCACTTGTGATGCAAAAACCCAATTGCAGATATTTGAAGAAGGGGAAGGACTTTGAAATGCTTTTGCTGGAAAAAACATGGAATTAAAGTCCCCTATCGTATAATAAAGCTGGTTAATCGGATCCCATAGTTCAACCTGATACTCGGTATTAATCTGATGCCATTCGAGGTTGTTAGTAAATGAAATTGAGCCGCCAACGTCAAAATTAAGATTGATCATATTGTTGCCTCCCAGACTTAAATTGTAATTGGTGGCATCTGGCGTAAAAAAAAAGCTTTGAGCCTGCAATTTTTGTAGAGGGACAAAAAGCAGTAATAGAAAAACTGCAGTGAAATAATTTTTCATGTTATGGTTGATTTGAAAAATGAGATTGATAGACAAAGAATCTTATTTCTCAGATCACTTTTGGACAAAATTGATAGCTGTTGCTGTTCAATTGACAGTCGCAGGCTTTGGTTTGATAACTAAGGTTTTACATCCCTATCGAAAATAGAGTAGATGCCTAAAACCAAGCGTTCGGCTAAGCCGTGACAAAAAAAGACCAGACGATTGCTCATCTGGTCTTTTTGAAAAAATTAGGGGGCTGCGATTCTAACATGTAGAAGAGCCACCCTAACCCTTGCTCATTCTTTACTTTAACCTGTGATATAAAGGTAGTAAAGAAGCGTTCTGTTTTGACGTTTTGAGGGCGAATGGTAGGATTTGAATAATGAATGGTAAGAATGAAGAATCGACGGTCTTAGCTCACAAATTAGTACCCAATCTTAAGTAGAGGAGTCGCGAGAATTGCCTAAACTTAGGTATTGAATGCGAGCTGATAATCCGCCAATTTGAGTTAGTACTTATTATCAATGTTTATCATGACACAAGCCTTTTATATATGAGTCACTCTATATCATCCCTGCGGGAACGCTGGGACCAACTAAAAATCGAACAGCCTCGCTTAAGAATCCGTAATGCAGCCGCTAGTCTTGGAGTGAGTGAAGTCGAACTCCTCGTTACTCGATGCGGTGAAAATGTCACGAGACTGAAGCCTGGCTTCAATCAAATCCTTACTCAGGTCGAAAAACTAGCGAAGGTGATGGCGCTCAGCCGCAATGATGATGTGGTCCACGAACGCAAAGGCGTTTATCTAAATCCTAGCCTAGACAATCCGCATGTAGGCTTGTTTGTGGGAGCCGACATAGATCTACGAATCTTTTTCCAAGCATGGGGGAGTGCTTTTGCCGTGGAGGAAATGACTGGAAAAGCAGGACAGGAAAAGGCTCGTCGGAGTTTGCAGTTTTTTGCTAAAGATGGGGCTGCGATCCATAAAATCTACCTCACTCCTCATAGCGATGTGGAGGCTTATCATCGTTTAGTAGCGGATTTTACTCATACGGACCAGGCTCAAACGCAAGAGGTTACCGCCTCTGCCCCTGCCAGTCCCGAAATTGAAGACTCAGCCGTTGACCTAGAGAGCTTTCAGGATAGCTGGCGCAATCTCAAGGATACACACGCATTTTTTGGTCTGCTCAAAAAGCATCATCTAAGCCGTACCCAAGCCCTTCGTTTGGCGCCTGAGGGTGATTATGCGATTCCCCTTGGGAACGCTGCCTTGAGAACTGTGGTCAGCAAAGCCGCTGAAAAATCTGTGCCGATTATGGTTTTTGTGGGTAATCCGGGCATCATCCAAATACATACTGGTACTGTGCACAAACTCTTGGATCATGAAGATTGGTTCAATGTGATGGATCCTGATTTTAACCTTCACGTCAAAGAACCCGCGATCGCTCAATCTTGGATTGTGCGCAAACCTACTGAAGACGGGGTGGTGACAGCTTTAGAATGTTTTGATAAGAATGGCAAGCAAATCGTACAGCTATTTGGCAAACGTAAACCAGGTATACCTGAATTGGAAGGGTGGAGAGCGATCATCAAGGAAGTAGAGCAGGAACTAGTCTTGTGATTCTATCGGAGAATTTGGCCTCGATTCTGTTCGGAAGACTCGTGACAAAAAAAGACCAGATGAATCACTCATCTGGTCTTTTTGAAAAAATTAGGGGGCTGCGATTCTAACATGTAGAAGAGCCACCCTAACCCTTGCTCATTCTTTACTTTAACCTGTGTTATAAAGGTAGCAATGAAGTGGTCTGTTTTGATGTTTTGAGGGCGAATGGTAGGTTTTGACTAATGAGTTGAAAGATTGTAGACTTGATTTGTC
>JBGCFA010000390.1:0-2605 GCA_045106675.1 Bacteroidia bacterium | reverse complement strand
TTATTTGATAGTAATCCTTTGCCCTCACCTTAAGAAGATGTGAGACATATAGGATATAACATATCAATTAAATGCCCACACAGATACTTTCCAAAATTGTTTCATGTTGAGTAGCCCTACTTTCTCTCAGCTCATGGAAATAATTGCCCAATAGTAACGTTAAGACACAACTTAAATCGTATTTTCCCTCTCTCCATTTAAACCGCCCACTTAAACGACAAATACACAAAACCCTAACTATCAAATATTTACCAACATTTATCAAAACCGATTAGTGGATTTACTTTGCCCATACTGGTAAATAATAGTAATATGATAGTCTCTTGATTTTCAGGACAATAGCGTGGATAGAGTAAAAAAAATATTTACCTCCTTTTCAAAGACAGAAATTCGATACCTGAAAAGTTATCTGGCAGCTTTTCACAATAAGGGCAGTAATAAGTCCCTCGAATTGATCGAATTAATCGAAAAGAACCCGCAATGGGATCAAGCTCAATTTTCTCATAAGCTTTACGGCGATCCTCAATCGAAAGCGTTTTTGATGATGAAAAAACGCCTACTCGAAAAGATGCTCGAAACCATGAGCCTGAGTATCAATTTTCATAATAATCCAACTTTCAAGGGAGATCCGCCCGCTTATGAGTCTATCGCAATCTTGAAAGATTATATGTACGCCTTGTTCCTCCGCAGGAGAGGCCTCGAAAAGTTGGCAGTCGAGTTACTCGAACGCTGTGTCCAGAAGGCAGATAAATTTGCCATGCCAGAGTACAAAATGCTTGCATTGGCGAGTTTGAGAGGGGTCGCTACTAATCAAAAAGATCTTGATCAATATATTCATCCACAATTAGAAAAAGCATTAGCCCAATACGAAAACGACTTATTTGCAGGAGGAATTGACAAGACATTCCGGCTCATGACGGATCAGCATCCGGTATTTGACGAGAAAAGAATCCAATATCTAGAAGAAAAAACTCAGCTATTAGAGGTTAAACTCCAAAAAGATGATTCGCCCCGTGCTAGGTATTTTTTCATCAATCTCAAACTGCAGCTCGCTAACGGCAAAGAAGACTATCAAGCGAGTAAGCAAATCTATCAAGAACTTATCAACCATATTGAAGCCAACAAAGGCCTCAAATCTCGCAATCGTTTGGGCATCCCTTATTTGAGATTGGCCTCGATTGAGTTGTATCAAGAAAATTTTGTAGGCGGACTCAATGCCGCAGAGGAGGCTCTAAAACTATTTCCGGCTCGTAAGTATAATTTCCTGCAAGCTGCGATTTGCAAGCTTTTTGCCTGTTGCTATCTCGGTAAGTTTGAAGAAGGTGAGCAATGCATTGCTTCCCTAGCTTATTTCATTGAGACTCCGGCCAAAAGACACCTAAGACCGGTATTGCTTGCCTTGGATTGGGTCCACTACTTTAGGTCATGTATTGCCTTTTTTCAGCAAGATTATCGCCGAGCCTTAGATTTATTGGGCAATGTAGACGAGTTGTTTACCGACAAGACAGGCTGGAATGTGGACCTACGTATCCACGAAATCATCCTACTCATCGAACGTCAGCAACTCGACTTAGCGGCGGCTCGCATTGAAGCATTGCGAAAGCACATCAAAAAATACAAAGCCGAAGGCCGTCCCGTCCATATCTTTCAATACCTCTACCATCTCGAACGTAATGCTTTTGATTTCTCTCGCCCAGATCCTGAGATGCAAAAAGCCCTATACTGTCTACGCACAGAAATGCCTTGGGACGCCGTCAATGCAGAGGTGATCAGATTCGAGATATGGGTTGAAGCCAAAGCCAATAAGCAGCCTTACTTCCCCTTATTTCAGGAGGTTATGCGTCTCAACGAGACAACTCCCTAAGTTGATTGTTAACCTAAAGTATATTTTATTCATAGTAAAGAAACGCCACCTCATTAGGCTTATTAATTCTTTACTATGCAATCACTTTACCGTCCGCTTTTCTTTCTTGCCCTTTTTTCAGCTACACTCGCTTTGCATGGACAAAGCACTTTTCAAAAGCTTTTTAGTCAAGAGGTCAGCATTGAGTCGACTATCGGCCAAGCTAGCAATGGCGACCTTGTTTGGGCCACAGACTCTTACAATGATACGGCTGCATTTTTTCATCGCATTGTGGTCCTACGCTTAGACGCGAACGCTAATATTCTGCAATCCAAAGGCTTGAGTCGTCCCCCTTCTTTTCGTCTTGGCAAAATCTATCCCACTTCCGACAATGGCATCATCATCACTGGGACCTCAAACATCCCCTTAACAGACAATGACTCAGTTTTCGTGATCAAACTCAACGCTAATTCTGAGATCAGTTGGACCAAGGCTTTTCAATTGGGAATGGACATCCACGAGCTCGGCGGCATCTATGAGACCAATGACGGTAGTATCATCGTTTACGGCCTTTTTGAGGACTTCAATCTCTTCGAAGCGTCCATTTTTATAACCAAAATTGATCCCTCAGGAACATTAGTATGGTCGCGCCAGATCCAGAGTCAGTTAAATGGTGCTTTCCTTAAAGTGGGAGGTATCGCCGAGGCCGCCAATGGCGAACTCTTCCTCTCTGGTTCTACCCGCTTTAACTCTGAAGGCAGC
>JBGCFA010000039.1:0-18942 GCA_045106675.1 Bacteroidia bacterium | reverse complement strand
CTGATGATCGATGGGAGCTATTTTTTCAAAAACAGCTCGATGCGGATACCTTCCCATCAAAGCCACATCCATGACGGTAGCCGGAAAAGACCAGTCGATTTCCTCCTTTTGGGGGATGTAGGCGATGTATTTGCGGACCTTTTCGATTGGCAAGTCATTGATTATGACTTGTCCTGAATCCGTTTCGACTAAGCCTAAGATCGATTTGATCAAGGTAGATTTACCGGAGCCATTGCCACCTATCAAACCATAAACATAACCGGGCTCTATCTCCAAGTAAATATTACTCAAGGCAGTTTTGCGATCATAAGAAACCGAAAGGCCTTTGACCTCCGTTTTATAATCGGACCAATCCAAGCGTTCCGCGGAGCGTAACTGAAGACGATAGCGAACCCACAAAAAGGACAATAAAAAAATCGCCGGGATCACCCAGAGATAAGCGAGGCTCTCTTCCTCATCATCTGCTACCATATAAACGCTCAAGGCCTCCACGATCCGATTTGTGTTTTGACGGATCATCTCCAGATAAGTATCAGCCCCACTTTCTTCATCCCCCAAGGAGTCTGCAAATAGCTTCCCTCCTACCCTGATTTTCAATCCCTTGGCCAATTGTACCATCAGTTTAGTACTGATCGTAGACTCTACAAAAACCGCAGGAATGCGGTACTGCTTGATTTGAGCAGCAAGGTTATTGATGTCTTCAATGCGAACTTCGGCATCGGTAGAGGTACCTAATACAGACTCAACCCGCAGCCCATACCGATTGCCATAGTAGCGAAAGGCATCATGGGTAGTAGCAATAATCCGCTGGTCTTCAGGTATTTCAAGGATTCTAGTGGCTACATATGCATCAAGTTCTTCTAATTGAATTTTGTAAGCTTCATATCTAGCATTAAAATCTTCTGCTTTGGCAGGACTCATATCTACCAGGGCATCGCGAATGTTGCGGGCATAAATGATGGCATTTTGCACATCCATCCATGCATGGGGATCATAAGCATTTTCATGATCCGAACTCTTGATGGGTTTGATGCCATTGGTAAGCGTAACCACACGGGCCAAGGTTCCCGAATTATCGATCATCTCATTGAGCCAACCTTCTAGCGTCAGGCCATTTTTAAGGATAAGATCTGCAAGCGCAATTTTGCGTGCATCTCCCGGTACTGGATCATAGATATGCGGATCACCACCGACCGGCATCAAGGAAATCACTTCTATATCTGGCCCAGCTATCACTTTGGCAAAATCCGCAATGAAGGTAGTCGTAGCCACCACTTTTAAGGGTTCTTGGGCCCTTAATGACATTGTAGAGATTGCCCAAAGCAGGAAAAGTATCGTTAACCTATGCATTGTCAATTTTCTTTGGGTCAAAATAAAGAAGAAAAACATTTTAAAACAAGCTTTAAATTATTTTTAGACACATCTAAAAATAACCAGATTCTACTTGCATAATTAATTCAGCAGCAAGTCTATCGCTTCCATGAAAAGGAGGAGAATATGAAAACAAGCTCTAATAATGGAAGCCTAAGACGGCAATTGCTTAGCTAACCAAGCGCGTTCGATAAGATTGGGATTAGCGTCCAACTGTGCTTCTAAAGCCAATAGTTTTTGCGTTCGGCGCTCGCCTTGAGGCAAAAGCTGCCATCTACCGATCGCCAAAGTAAAGCGGATAAAAGGCTCATAAAGCTTACGTCGATCAACCGTAATAGCTTGATTACGCCTCAAAAAGTGGCGAAAAGCTTTGCCATGGTATTGCAAAGAATCATAATCTCTCGTCTCTAAAAAGATCTTGAGTTGCAGCGTTCGCGCCGCGAGATTATAAAAGACATCTGGAAAATCTACTTGCTGCAAAAAGCGCATCGCTTCAGACTGTAAGCCTCTCTCATAGTTAAATGCTGCTCGATTATAGTAATAGGCACTCTCCTGAAAAGCGGGGCTCAAACGTTCGCGGTAGGCGTCCAAAAAAGTCTCAACCCAATCATAACGCTGCAAACGGGCCCCTACCGTAATCAGGTTTTTGTAATGCCAATGCGGCAAATAACCATCCTCCAAGAGCAAGTCCTTTTGCAACATATCTAAGCCTAGTTCGAAGTAAGGCTCCAAATAAGCGCGATCTCCTCCATTGATCCGTTTGACGCAGTAATTTTGCGCATAGGTATACATCGCATTGGCCTCTTTATGATCAAAATTTGCTCCATGAGCGTGGAGCAGATGCACTAAAGATTGAAAATGTTGCTCCTCATTTTCGTCATCCAGCATCCGAAAGATCCGATGATAGATGGCGATTATTGGCTCATCCAAATAGGCGTGAGAATCTCTCTCTAGCACCTCAATTAAATCTGCACAAAGGCTTGGCTGATACTGCGGTTGTAAAATATTGTTACGGTTTAGCATCTCACAACTGTACTTCAACTTTTCCGTCAGATAATATAGATCTAAGCCTTCTACTAGCGTTTCCAAGTTCTCATCGGGAGCCCGTTTTTGCTGTAAACCAAAATATGCATCTGCGGCTGCTCCGATCTCAAACTGCTGCTGAAAAAAATCACTATTACGCATATTTTGCCCTAGAAGTCCTCTTCGAGAACGCTTTAGTTGCTTCTCAAAAGCTTGATCCATTCGCAACTCCATCATGGGTTTCAGAGCTGATAAATTATTAGCTTGGGATTGATGATAAGCTAGATATTGCTCCAATAGACGGGACAATTGAGAACAGGCATCATACCATATTTGAGGCTCAAAAATCAGCGCTTCGGGGTTCAGTTTGGCAAAGCTTTTTTCTCTCGCTTCGCGGAACGCTTGGGCTCTGAGAATAAGAAAGAATTTATGCAATCGCTGTACTCGATTGAACAATGGGCTTTGCAAAAAGAGATCAAACTCGTCCAGCATCTCTTCAGGAAGTTTTAAGAGCATTTGGAGCAAAAGGGGTTCTTTCATTTCAGAAAAAATGAATTATTATAATTATAACCTACACATTTTCAGACGTTAATGTTTTAAACCATAATAAATAATTTCAGTTTTTTGAATTTCTGTACTTTGAATTCGAGTCCGATAGCTCCTACTTGTATGCTGAGAAACCTCAATATTATGAAATCACTTTTAAGTTTTCTATCAATCTTATTGATCACAGCTTCAGCACCTCTCTTTGGACAGATCCCCAATGTGGGAGTGATTGCTGACACGGTGAGCATCTGCTATCCTGCTGATAGTGTTCAACTTCAGACTACCGTATTTCCCGGTAGCGGTCCAGGCCCATACACTTATAGTTGGTCCCCTGCCGCTGGTCTCAGCGATCCCGCCAGTCCCAATCCATGGGTCAATAGTCCTGGCATTTCTGGTTATGCAGTCGTCGTAACCAATGCCTTTGGCAGTTCCCTTGATAGCGTCTTTGTAGTCAATGGACAGTTTAGCGTAGATTTAGGCCCCGACATTGTTACTTGTGATACCGTTTACCTTGATGCTACTGTGTCGGGAGGCAATTATTCCTACCTCTGGTGCAATAGCAATACGAGTTACTCAGAAGTAGCCGGCCTCAACAATGGATATGGTCAATACTGTGTAACTGTAACGGATAATCTTTCGGGTTGCGTAGCGAGTGATACGATAATTGTTAGTGAAGCTTCCGTCGTCAATGCAGCACTCTCAGCTGGGCCAGATACATCAGCCTGCGTAGGGACTTCCATTTGGGTGCTCAATCCAGATCCTAGCTGGACCTATATTTGGAATGATGGTTCTACGACCCCTTCCATCACACTTCAAACAAGTGGCATCTATTATGTAGATGTGACTGACCCAGTTACAGCTTGTGTCGGTAGTGATACTGTTGATGCGATTATTGAACCTGCCTTGATAGTAAGTTTTACAGACAGCATTGTTGATTGCAATACAGTATACTTCACGAATACCTCCGTAGGAACTAATTTTTGGTGGGACTTTGGCGATGGCATTACTTCTCAGCAAGCAAACCCCGTCCATACCTATAGCCAAGCCGCAGATTTCAATATCATTCTCTATGCCAGCAATGTTTGTGGCACTATCGGAGATTCAATCACTCGATTTTTGAGTCCCTATTGTGTATGGCCAGGTGATGCAGATAATGACGGAATTGCGAATAACCTAGACATCTTAGCGCTCGGTCAGAGCTTTGATAGTACGGGTTCGGCCCGGCCGAACGCTAGCATCGGATGGAATGGAGAACCGAGCTATGATTGGACTGGTACGCTGACCAATGGTACCAACTTTACTTATAGCGACACAGACGGAAACGGTATTGTCAATGATGATGACACACTCGCTATTTCTCAAAACTATGGCTTTATACACGCTAGAAGTGGTGCAACGGCTATGATTGGAGATCCATTACTCTACTTAGACATGAGTGTTTTAGGTGGTAACCCCGCCAATGTGGGCGACACTGTCTCCCTGCCTATTATGCTAGGGGTAGATACTTTACCAGTAGCAGAATTATATGGTATTGCTTTTAGCTTGGCCTATGACACTAGTCTAGTCCAAAGTGGTAGCGTATCGATTTCGGCAGACATGAGTTGGTTAGGCAGCAATCTCCTCAAAATGCACAAAGACCTTCCGGTTCAAAACATGGTAGATGTGGGTATCACTCGCACCGATCAAATAGAAGAAAGTGGATTTGGTCGCATTGGCACCTTTACCTTTGTGATGGTAGATGATATCGCCAAGATGGGTGCAAAGGATAGCATGATGCTAGATTTCACCGGAGTTGTATTACAAAGACTAGATGGTAGTCCCATCCCAGTCAACACTCAAGGCGGTCAAGTTGTAGTAGAAGAAGGCGCCACAAATACCGGCATCACGCCTACACTAGACTGGGAGATAAACCTCTACCCTAATCCGAGTCAAGGCTCGATGACTTTAGAGATACCCGCTCAGCGGAACGCTCAACTCGAAATCGTTGATCTAATGGGACGAAGCGTTCTCAGCAAGAGCATCAATCAAAGCAGCACTCAATTAGATTTATCCTCGCTCGCCAAAGGGGTTTACCTCCTTAAGCTGCAAAGTCCAAACGGACAGTGGGTACAAAAGATTGAATTGCGCCCATAAGCAAATGCGATAACAATCTAATGGATAGGTTCCCTTAAGCTCCTCTTTCCCTTCGCTAAAGATCCCCCTCCTTTTTAAGGAGGGGTGAGGGGAGCTTCAAAACTTAAGGCTGCCAGACTTATATGTGAAATACATATAAGTCTGGCAGCCTTTTAGGGTTCCAAGCGTTCTGCGAAGCAGGCAAAAGTAACTATCACTAACCCATGAGGCAGCGAAGACAATGAGTCAGAACGAGAAACTTGAACGAGATAATAAAGCAGGTTTAGTTAAACCCGCTCCGCTTAATCTGTTGTTCTTTCATGTATTCACCATGCTTGGGGTGATTACAGTTCTTGCGAGGATCACCGCGTAATGCTTTACAGGAGGACATACTTAAGCCCCCCACAAATGCGAAAATCATCAAAAAACCTAGGAATTGTCGATATCTATTCATGCCTTATTTTTTATACTATAAATAAAAAAACTGAATCATTTTCTTCCCTACTTTTCCCAAGCCCTTACTTTATTCTAAAATAGGGTCATAGCCACCTTCTCCGATCAGGCGCTCTAGAGTTAATATCATATACCCAAAATCTTGGGGAGCACCTGTACGCGCCAGCACCTTATGTGAACGCCCATCCATGGTACAACTCATGATCACAGCCGGCAAATCCGCAATATTGGGATTGTCATATGACTCATCTAATTCCCAAAAAGAGGCGCTCTTGACCACTTCTTTTATTGCAACCATTGTTTCAGCAGGAATTTTCTTAGTGTGTTCCCCCATCAGCTTGGTATGTCCTTTTCCTAAAAATTTGACAGTGCCGTCTGCCATCACCGTCACATCATAGTAAGGACAGGTTCCCATACAAGGCGTGCGTGAAATTGTCATCGTAAAGTCAGCCGGTACCGTTTCGTACATCATCTGCTGACTAGACTTACAGGCACTCAATCCAAGGGTTGTTGCCAAGAGTATCAAAATTGTATATCGCATAGTATTCGTAATCTTAAACATTCCCAAGTTATAAAAAATTGTATCTTCCTCCATATGTCGATACAACCCAAACTCAAGACTTTTGACCTAGCGATGATCGTGCTGAGCCTCGTGATAGGAATCGGAATTTTTCGTTCTCCAGCAGAGGTAGCTCACCATTCAGGCAGTACTACGGTGTTTTTTCTAGCGTGGATTACTGGTGGTGTGATCAGTTTGTTTGGGGCTTTGACCTATGCCGAGATAGGTAGCCGCTTTGCGGTGCCTGGAGGTTTTTACCAACTTTTTTCCTTTGCCTACCATCCGATGTTGGCGCTAATGCTCAACTGGGCTTTACTTTTGACTATGGGAGCTAGTTTTGCAGTAGTATCTCTCATCGGCGCTGAGTATCTCACATCGGCCATTTTCCCAACAGAGTTTCAAGAGGCGCCATATCCACAACTTGTTGCGGCAAGCGTTATTATCATTTTAGGATTACTCAACTGGCTGGGAATCAAGGCCGGTTCCCGAACGCAAAACTTCTTGAGTGGACTTAAGATTTTGTTGATGGTCGCCATTATCATCTTAGCTTTCAGCATAACGCCTGAGTCAAGCGCTGCTCCAATAGTAGACGCTCGGCCCGAAAGTAATAATGGGATCATGGCATTTGGAGTCAGTTTGATTGCGGTCTTTTTCACCTTTGGCGGCTATCACCAAAGCATCAACTTTGGTGGAGATATACAAAATGCTCAGCGAGCTTTGCCACGTGCCATTCTCTTAGGCATCACCCTGATTGTGGGCCTTTATCTACTTATCAATTTTGCTTATTACCAAGTATTGGGCTTTGCGAGACTCCAAACTTCTGAGTTAGTCGCAGCAGATACGATGGAGGTTTTATTAGGTCCGGCTGGCCGAACGTTTGCCTCTATTACGATCTTTCTTTCTGCACTAGGCTTTCTTAACGCTACCCTATTGTCCACTCCAAGGATGTATTATGCGATGGCCGAGGATAAGGTTTTGCCACCGATTTTTGGGCGCGTTAATTCCAAAACACAGGTACAAGAATTTGGGCTCTTGTTTTACGTCCTAATCAGTTTGCTTTCCTTATTTGCCCTACAGACTTTCCGCAATATCCTTGAATATGTCATGTTCATTGACAGTCTCGCGCTAGCACTCGGAGCGATGTCAATCTTTATCTTTCGTCATCGGGCCAAGGGCCAAGATTATCAAGGATTTAAGACGCCTTTGTATCCTCTAATTCCTGCCTTATATGTGATTTGTCTTTTGATAGTTTGCTTCAATGTGGGCATTTCCAATCCCTTGATGGCTTTAGTAGGAGTGGGATTATTGGCGATGGGCATACCGATGTATTTAGGGATAAAGCGATACTATCGAGCATAAAAAAAAGTCGTTCCGCGAAGCAGAACGACCTAGGTCTCAATTAGTCTTGTAGTGTGTCTAGCCCATCTCTAGGCTAATTCTTTTTCTAATGTCTGTTACACTTTGCTTGAAAAACTTGTCCGTAGCGACTAAGTCGGTAACGGTTTGTAACGCATGGATCACAGTAGAATGATCTCTCCCTCCAAAATGTAATCCGATTGATTTGAGGGAATGGCGTGTCATTTCTTTCGCAAAGAACATGGCGATTTGTCGGGCTTGAACAATCGCTCTCTTACGGGTTTTGGCTTTCATATCATCCACGCCTATGTGAAGATGTTCGCCTACAATTTGTTGGATAGCCTCGATCGTGATTTCACGATGTACGGTTTCCACAAAATTCTTAAGCATCGATTTCGCCAACTCGATATCAACCTCCGCTCGGTTGAGTGAACTTTGTGCCAAAAGGCTGATCAAAGCTCCTTCTAGTTCACGTATGTTGGTGTTGATATTGTGTGCAATATATTCAACAACCTCATCCGAAAGTTCGATGCCGTTAGTGTACATCTTACTTTTTAGGATTTGCTTACGAGTGCCGTAATCAGGGGTCTGCAAGTGTGCGTTGAGTCCCCAACGAAAACGGGAGAGGAGTCTTTCCTCCATGCCTTCCATGTCATTGGGCGAGCGATCTGAAGCAAGAACGATCTGCTTACCTGACTGACGTAGGTGGTTGAAGACGTGGAAAAAATTGTCTTGGGTTTTTTCCTTCCCAGAAAGAAACTGTATATCATCTACCAGCAATACGTCTATCATCTGGTAAAAATTCATAAAATCATTAACAGAGCCTTTCCGAACTGCTTCTACAAACTGATTGATGAAGCGTTCTGAAGAAACATACAAAACTGCTTTCTTGGGCAGGGCGGCTTTGATTTGATTGCCAATCGCCTGCAACAAGTGTGTTTTGCCCAGGCCAACACCACTAAAAATAAATAGTGGGTTATAGGCTGTAAGGCCGGGCTTGTTCGCTACTGCATAGCCGGCAGCTCTCGCGAGCCGGTTACAGTCTCCTTCGACAAAGTTTTCGAAAGTGTAGCTTGGGTTGAGATTGCTCTCAACTTCAAACTTCCTGATCCCTGGAATCACAAATGGATTGGGAATGGGTCTTCCTGAATCTAAAGGGTTCATCCTACCGCGGGGATTGAGTGGATGGTGAGAATTGGTAGGTAAGCGTAAAGTCGCGTCGCTCCCAGGCTTCTCGGTATTCTGTTCTAATACAATAGAATACTCCAACCTTCCTTCATTGCCCATAGTCTGATGTACAGCCTTCTTCAGTAGTCCTAGATAGTGTTCCTCCAGCCATTCATAAAAGAATTGGCTTGGTACCTCAATCGTCAATACCTTTTGCTCCAGCTTGACAGGCTTTATAGGCCTGAACCAGGTCTCGTAACTCTGGGGCGAAATTTCCTCATGGATAATTTCGAGACACGAATTCCAAATGTCAACGCTGGTCGTTGTCATACTACGATTACTAAATCTTTTTGTACAATTAACCTTAAAAAGGTTTTATTAAACTTGTGTTGCCTCTCGTCCTGAGGCCTAAACTCCACAAAAAGTCTCAAAAAAAAAACTTGACAGAATATCTTTTTTTACAGTGGCCAATATTTATTTTAAATCACTGATTATCAATCAATTAAATCAAAAATGGCCTCTATTAATCCTCAGGGCCGATTTTGCAAAATCACTCTATCTAGGGGATGAATCAGGCTAACTATGTTAAGCACTTACCTACCAAGGAGTTAATGAAAATCATACAATCGCCACAAGCGCAATAATTTTTACACACTAAATTATTATTCAAAAAGATTGACAAAAAGGGAAATAGTTCGACGAAGTGTTTTCAAAGCCTTCACAATTGGTTTACAGCTTATAACACTAGCTTAACCCTGCGATAATTATCTAATAATAATAGCAGGACTGCTAATTTCCTTATGATTCCGGATCAAAGTGGCGATACACATCTCGCTTTAACAACAAAATGGCCTTTTGGGGTGAATAATTCGGGTTCTCGCTGTATTTTTCAATTAGTCTGCGACTAAATGCCATCGCCTCTGTATTCTTATCCATCTCTTGCGCGGTCGTATTAATCAAATTGAGGAGATTTTCCTTGGTTTGCACTAAGGCCTCCCAGCCAGTAGGATGGATATACAGTTGTTGACTTAGATTATGCTCAAACTCTGATCTAATCTCCCTGATCATTTCCGTTCTCAGCTGCTGGACATTCTTCCCACTACTACCAAGACGTGGCAAGAGATTTTCAGGAGTGATTCTTTCCAAAAATAATATCGCTCTTTCACTAGCCGAAAACTTTAACGGCAAATGCTGACGCACTGTCTCTTGTTTCAAAGCAAACTCTTGTCGCTCAGTTCGTTCATTGGTGCGATGATCAAGCAAAAATTTCACTGCAATTAAGACCATTAAGGCCGGAACCATATATTTTAAAACTTCTCCTATTACCGTTGCGACTTCCATATTAGTTTGGGTTTATATCTACTATTAGACCTTGGTTGATAGATTTTGCATAAATTGAGCACGAGATCGTTTCTTCATTGGGCAAAACCAAGCCCTAAATTAGTGTAAAATGAGATTTCTGGCTATAATTTGTCTATTGATTTTCACTTTAACGGCTTGCCAAAAGCGTTCTGACAAAGCAATGCGTCAAAAACAAGCTGCCAGATTCTTAACGCAAAAAAGCGGCGAGGATACATTACGCTATCAACTCATGCTGGTTTATGATCCTTATAAGGATAAACCCGTCATGATGAACCAGCCGCAAAATACTTCCTTTTTAGATCTTTATACTTCTGGTGCCTTCAATGAATACGATAGCATCAATCAAAGTAGTGGACTCTGGTTTATCAACAAACCCCAAGATCGACTCAAACTCGTCTATCAAATCGAAAATGGAGATAGCGTTCCTGTCGCAAGGCAAGACACGAGTTTTCGCTATCAATTGGTCAAACTCAGTAACGATAGTTTGGTAATTGGTAAGCAAGGCCGACACGGTATCGTTCAATACACCTATCTCCTACAAATTGATACTACCCAATTTGACACCACTCAGATCAGCAGTCCGATCGATAGCTTGCAGCAGCAAGATACCCTAACGACCAAAAGGACAGTCCCCAAGAATCCGATGGCCGCTGGACAAAACAGTTTAGACCGCCCCGCTGCCAATCAGCTCATCTTTGACAGTCTGGCTTATGATACTTGCTCATGGAGACTCTTTAGTACCTATGACCCTTATCAAGATATGTTACCCGCTGGGGAACGCTTAGACTCAAGCAAAGTATTTAATGCCAATCCGACTTACTTACGATTTATCCGCAATGGTGAATTTGTCCGTTTTGACGATAATGGCTACAATACAGGTTTATGGGATATGTCAGCCGACGAGCCTGGTAGAATGCGATTTAGTTATACTCTGCAAAATGGCGTGAAAGTTTCCGCCCTCAATCAAGACAAATACTACCGCTTTCAACTACAAAAGCGTACGCAAGACACCCTGATCATTGCACAACAAGGCCGTCATGGTATGGTTCGTTCTACCTATCTCTACTGTCCCAACGACTCGATTCCATCCTATCAACCAAAATAAGTGGCTCGCAGACAAGTCAAACGCCTCCCCTTAGATGAATACTTAAACGGCATTCGTGCAGGCAATCGCATGATGCTGAGCAAGGCAATTACCCTCATTGAAAGTAGATTGCCTTCTGATCGAACCCTTGCCAATCAATTGATAGAAGCATGCTTACCATATACAGGCCAAAGCTATCGGCTTGGGATCACAGGCGTTCCCGGTGTAGGGAAATCCACCTTCATAGATACTTACGGACATAGACTGGTTGAGCAAGGGCAAAAGCTAGCCGTTTTGGCAGTTGATCCTTCAAGCCAATTGAGCAAAGGCAGTATTCTTGGAGACAAGACCCGCATGCACCAACTGGCTCACCATCCCAATGCATTTATCCGTCCTTCTCCCAATGCAGGATCCTTGGGAGGCGTAGCCCGGCAAACCAGAGAAAGCCTTTTACTATGCGAAGCCGCTGGTTATGAGACAATCATTGTTGAGACAGTTGGCGTAGGGCAATCTGAGATTGCAGTCCATGGTATGGTCGACTTCTTTTTGTTGCTGGCCTTGCCGAACGCTGGGGATGATCTCCAAGGTATCAAAAAAGGCATCATGGAGATGGCCGATGCATTACTGATTAACAAAGCCGATGGCAGCTATTTGCCTAAAGCGCGCCAAGCAAAAGCTAATTATTCGCAAGCCCTCAGACTATTTCCTCAAAGTGAACGTGGCTGGCGACCTCAAATACATTTGGTCTCCGCGCTCGAAAACACAGGAATGCAGGCTGTCCAAGAGATGCTAGGGTCCTATCGTTCCAGCATGGAGCAGCAAGGACATTGGCAAAAACGTCGAAACGAGCAGGCTCAACAATGGATGTATGATGCCATCAAACAGGGTCTTGAAGATCAGTTTTTTGCTCATCCCGCTATTCGCGAACGCTTAGTCGAATTAAAACAACTCGTTCTGGAACAGAAACGAGCCCCCATACAAGTAGCCGAAGAACTTCTCGCCCTCTGGCGAAACCAATAAGCCACACCCATGCAGATTAAAGGCCAAATCGTTGACCTCCACCAACGTAAGATATATCCCGCTGAAGTCCAGATCGAACAAGGACGCATCAGTCGCATTCAATCCATCGCTGAAGCACCGGATCGCTATATTCTTCCCGGATTTGTAGATGCACATATTCATATCGAAAGTTCGATGTTGGTGCCGGCGGAGTTTGCCAAGATCGCAGTGAAGCATGGTACCATTGCTACCGTATCAGACCCACATGAAATCGCCAATGTGCTCGGAGAAGATGGCGTCCACTTCATGATTCAAAATGGCAAAACGGTTCCTTTGAAATTCAATTTCGGTGCTCCTTCTTGCGTTCCAGCTACTCAGTTTGAAACGGCGGGAGCCATCATTGATAGTGAAGGCATAGATCGTCTACTGCAAAATCCTGACATCCTCTACCTAGCGGAGATGATGAATTTTCCAGGTGTATTATTTAAAGATGAAGAGGTAATGGCAAAAATTGCCTTGGCCCATAAATATCAAAAGCCAGTTGATGGACACGCTCCGGGGCTTAGAGGCGAACAAGCAAAGACTTATATCGATGCGGGCATCCTCACTGATCATGAGTGTGTTAGCTATGAGGAGGCAAAAGAAAAACTCGAGCTCGGGATGAAAATCTTGATTAGAGAAGGCAGTGCCGCCAAGAATTATGAAGCCTTGATTCCTCTGCTCAAAGAGTATCCAGATCGGATTATGTTTTGCTCCGATGATAAACATCCAGACGATCTCTTATTGGGCCATATCAATCAATTGGCTGCTCGGGCGGTCGCTGATGGATATGAACTATTTGATGTATTACGGGCCACTTGTATCCATCCAGTGGAGCATTACGGCTTGAATGTCGGCTTATTGAGAGAGGGAGATGCGGCAGATTTTGTGATCGTCGATGATCTCCAGACTTTGCAAGTACAGCAGACTGTCATTGATGGCGTATCGGTTTTTGATCAGGGAGCTGTTTTATTTGAGAGCCGCCTTGCGGAACGCCCCAACCATTTCAACATTGGCCCCATCAAGACGAGCCAACTGAGCGTTCCGCAAAGCGGGGAAGGGAAAGTAATATCTCAAGAAGAAGAGATACTAATCAATGTGATAGAGGCGCTTGATGGCGAATTGATTACGCGCAAAAAGTTACTAGCAGCCAAAATTGAGGGCAACAATATTGTCAGTGATCCTAGTCGGGACATCCTCAAATTTGCGGTGGTAAATCGCTACCAAGAAGCGCCGATTGCCAAGGCATTCATCCAAAATTTCGGATTAAAGAGTGGAGCAATCGCCTCATGTGTCGGACATGATTCACACAATATTCTTGCTGTCGGAGTAGATGATGAATCTATCCGCGCGGCAATCAACCTTATCATTGCTCAAAAAGGCGGTATCGCAGCTGTCGGGCTTAATGAAGAAAAAGTATTGCCGCTACCTATTGCGGGTATTATGTCTGAGCTTGATGGGGAGACAGTTGGCCATGCCTATGCCGAACTAGATGCTTTTGCCAAGCAATTGGGGAGCAAACTCCGAGCACCTTTTATGACGCTTTCCTTTATGGCTTTGCTGGTGATACCAGCTCTCAAACTGAGCGATAAAGGTTTATTTGATGGAGAGAAATTTGAGTTTGTATCCTTAGTAGGTGAGCTATGAGATAGAAAACCTCTTGAGCGTATGGCCCAAAATAAGTAAATGAATGGGATGAGTTTCTTTGTAGTTTTCTAGCCATTATCCTTCCATCGCCTTGCGCACTTTGAACATGATTGCAAGATTGTTAAGGAAAGGGATGAAGCTATATGGTCCCATAGCTTTCTCAGTTCGTGGTATTGAATGAACTGAGATACTGGAGTTAATCGTAGAGATATATTCCACCATTTCTTCTCTTTCATTGTCAGGAAGTCCACCACCAATGACTATAAAATCTATTGAGTCGGTTTCAATGATTTTTTTAATGCTGTCCTTGGAGTTACTGGCAATTACGTTTCTACCATACCTTTCCCATTCTTCAACTAAAACATCTAAAGTTGATTGTAATCTTCCGATTGCTAAGATTCGTGGTTCCATGTCTGGTTCTGTTTTATTTGATTTGACTGTAGAGCATCCCATTAAGATTACTCCCAGAATGAAAATTAAAATCTGTTTTGGCATTTCTTCAAAAGTCGGTACATCTGAACCTCTATGCATTCACATAGATGAAGAAAGGAGTTTATTTTCCTTTGGCCATTTTAGTACGAATGGTACTTAGGGTTTGAGGCATTATACCTAAGTAAGACGCGATCATTTTTTGAGGGACCCTATTAGGTAATTCCGGATACGTTTCTAAAAAATAATTATATCGATCAACAGCAGGAGAACCTATAAGCAAAAGTATCCGATGTTGCTGTTTGGCTATGTTTCGCCATAGCATCTGCATGTTTTTAAGCATTTTTTCTTTTGAAAGCTTTGCTTCAGCAACATGATCCTTTTCGAAAAGCACGACCTCTGAATCTTCAAGGCAATCGATGTATAACATAGTAGGTTCATTAAACTCGACCGCTTCAATATCCCCAGTAATCCAACCTTCTGAAGCGAACATATAAATGTGTTCTTTTCCAGTGCTGTCGATAATGTAACTTCTAATAAGCCCATTTTTAACGAAGATCGCATTGGCTGTTAACTGCTTCGGTTGTTGAATGAATTCACCTTTTTTAAAGTACTTAAGGTTAGAGTCAACTTCGATATTTAGAATTTTTTCTAATCCACTCATGTTACTGTTAATTGCTTACCACATCTTGCTATCCGATATAATGTTTTGGTTTTATTCAAAAACCAAAAAATCGAGTGTATAGCAAATTCTCCTTGCTGAATTCCGCAAAATCATTCTCTAATTTGACCCAGAAATACTTATTCTGGATCAATGATCATTTCCCCTATTTACAATGAAAACCAAATATCTTTTTTGTTAGTAAACCGATAGCGGCGCAATCTCAAAAAAATTGGGATTGCGCCGCTATCTATAAAAAATCTTGTACAGCTGTCGTCTTATTTAGCCTTCTTCTCAGGGATCATCTTTTTGGCCTTTTTGATCGGCTTCTCTTCCAAAGCCAGCTTTAAGACTTCATCCATTTTTGAGACAAATTGCATATCTAATCCTTCAAGATATTGCTCCTTGATCTCTGAAACATCTTTTCGGTTCTGTTCACTGAGAATGATTGTTTTAATACCCGCTCTGGACGCAGCCATTACTTTTTCTTTTATGCCCCCTACAGGTAACACCTTGCCGCGAAGAGTAATTTCACCCGTCATCGCTAGTTCAGACTTGACTAAGCGTTGCGAGAATAGCGAAGCCAGGGAGGTCAAAATTGTAATCCCAGCAGATGGACCATCCTTCGGAATCGCCCCCGCAGGAAAGTGCAGGTGTAGATCCCAATGACCAAATACTTCTTGTGGGATACCGATCTCCTTAGCGTGAGCTTTGAGATAAGTATAGGCCAGCTTGACAGACTCTCGCATCACTTCGCCGAGCTTACCTGTCATTGTCATATTGCCTTTTCCGGGCAGGAGAGCAGATTCTATAAATAAAATCTCTCCCCCAACAGATGTCCAAGCCAAGCCAATGGCAACGCCTGGCTCACCGAGTTTTTTATATTGCTCGTTCTCAAAATGAGGCACTCCCAAGAAATCAGAAAGGTTTTTGTCAGTGATACTAACTTTCTTCTTCCCGTTAAAAACGATTTCTTTGGCCGTTCCTCTGAAGAGGGCCGCAATCTTTTTACTCAAGGAACGTACGCCTGACTCGCGCGTATATTTCTCCACCACGCTTTTTACCGTTTTGGGAGAGATTGATACGTTTGAAGTTTTGAGGCCGTGCTCTTTACGCAACTTCGGAATGAGGTGGCGCTTGGCAATCTCTACCTTTTCTTCTAAAGAGTATCCACTTATCCGAATGATCTCCATACGATCACGAAGAGCCGGATGGATGGTATTTAAACGGTTGGCGGTACAGATAAACATTACCCGCGAAAGGTCATATTCAACTTCAAGGAAGTTATCTCTGAAACTATTGTTTTGTTCTGGATCCAGGACTTCCAATAAAGCAGAGGCTGGATCACCACGAAAATCATTCCCAACTTTGTCAATCTCGTCCAGCATAAAGACGGGATTGGAAGTAGAAGCTTTTTTGAGTCCTTGTACAATCCGACCAGGCAATGCACCGATATAAGTACGGCGGTGCCCACGAATCTCAGCTTCATCTCTCGCACCTCCGAGTGAAATACGGATAAACTCTTTGTCTAAGGCTCTGGCGATTGACTTGCCCAAAGAGGTTTTACCGACTCCGGGAGGGCCGTAAAAACATAAAATGGGGGCCTTTTTATCTGCTTTGAGGCTTAGTACTGCCAAGTGCTCTAAGATACGATCTTTGACTTCTTCCAAGCCGTAGTGATCCTGATCAAGAATCTTCTTAACACCTGAAAAGTCAATTTGGTCTTCGGCATACTTAGTCCAAGGCAGATCAAGCAACCATTCGAGATAGTTGATCACAATGCCGTAGTCAGGCATTGCAGGCGTGAGACGCGCTAGGCGATTAAGTTCTTTACGAAAAGCTTTTTGTACTTCTTCGGGCCAAACTTTGTCTTCACCTCGCAAGCGTAAAGTCTCTAATTCGGATTCGCCTCCGCCCTCCCCTAGTTCGTCTTGGATGGTACGGATTTGTTGCCTGAGAATATATTCACGCTGCTGTTTATCGAGATCTGTTCTGACTTTGTGTTGAATCTCTTCGTTGAGCTCTAAGACTTTGAGTTCCTCATCGAGGTGATGCAAGACCACTTCTGCTCTCGTATTGAGATCGTCTTCTGCAAGGATCTGCTGCTTACCATCCACATCCAAATTGAGATTGGAAGTGATGAAGTTGGTCAGGAAACTAAGGCTATCAATATTGTCAATAGCAATTTTTGCCTCACTAGGGATATTGGGTGCCAAATCGATGATCCGAGCAGACTCCTCTTTGAGGTTCATCATCAAGGCCTTAACCTGGTCCATGGGAGGCATCTGCTCCACAGAACGTCTGATTTTAGCTTTGAAATATGGATCTATTTGGGTGTATTCTTCGACATGAAAACGGATGCGGCCCTGAATCACGATGGTAACGCTGCCATCCGGCATCTTGATCAATTTCAAGATACGCGCAACGGTTCCAATCTCATATAGATCATGTTGGGTGGGGTTTTCCACCTCCATATTGCGTTGCGAAATCACCCCAATACGGCGATCACTGCTTTTGTATATCTCTCTTACTAATTGTATAGATTTGTCTCTCCCTACGGTAATCGGTATAACTACCCCAGGAAACAGTACTGTATTTTTTAGTGTGAGGATACCAATTCCATCGGGAATCTGCTCTTGAGTAAGCTGAGCTTCATCTCCTTCCGTCATTATTGGGTAATCTTCCTCTAAAAAAGTATCGTTATCCGAAAAAATGAATGCCATATTGTCGTTTGAAAATAAAATTGCCTGCCAAACTGCCCGTCCAGCCAGCGAATTGCTTTCTTATTACGTTTCAATGGCTAAGGTGCAAAGGATATGCCTTTTTAGATAAACGGCCCTTTTGTCATAATCTCTGATAATTAGGCATATTTCATAAAGCTGTTGTAATTTCGCCTTTCGGTAAAAATCAATCGCACTTGATATAACTTATGAGCATAGAAATCAAAGACATCGTTTCACTAACCGGTCTTCCGGGTCTTCATCGCGTCGTCAAAGCTGATGATCGCGCTATTATCGTAGAATCTATGGACGAGCGTAAGCGCCGCCAAATGGTTCGTGGTAATATGATGGCCTCCAAATTGACCGATGTTAGCATTTACACCACTGATGAAAGTGAACCTTTGGTCCATATTCTCCAAGCCATCAGTGAAAAATATGGGGATGAAATTCCGGTCACCAAGAAGAGTAAAAACGACGAATTGATGGCTTTCCTAAAAACTGTCCTACCTGATATGGACGAGGAAAGAGTATATCCTTCAAACGTCAAAAAACTCTTGGGTTGGTATAAAGTCATTCGCGCATTTGAAGTAGATCTCACTTGGAGTCCTGAAGGCGAAGAGTCAGAGGCTGAAGACAGCACAGAAGAGGTAGCAGAGACAGAGTAATCTCTAAACCATGCCGCTGCATCCTGCTACTGTACATTTTCCGATTGCATTGCTTTTGGCAAGCCTGGGATTCTATGCAGTACATCAATGGAAGCAAGAACCATACTTTCAAAGGACAGGATTTCTGCTTCATTTGATTGGTGTGATTTCTATGGTCATAGCGGTGCTAACGGGCAATCAGGCGCAAAGCGCCATCGAGGATGTTCCAGTCTTGGAGGAGATCGTACAGCAACACCAGATATCAGGATTCGTCTTGCTCTGGCTACTGAGCATGATGCTTATTTGGCGCTATTTGCGACAAAATCGGATGCAATCGGTTGAAAGATGGTTATTTCTCGGCCTCTTTATCGCTGCGATGGGCTTGATGGCATTTAGTGCCCACCTCGGTGGAACGATGGTATATGAGCATGGCGCAGGAGTGATGGCTAAGTAAGAATGATGAACAAGGAATGATGAATATTGAAGTGTCATTAAAAGCTTTCGCTTTGCTTATTATTGTATTCTGTCTGGCCTGCGGTGGGGCCCAGACAGAAGGACGGTTTTTTGTTGAAGGCGCTTGTGAAGAATGTCAAGTCTTGATCGAAGGTAGTCTTGTCAATACTGAGGGTATTGCTGCCGCTAAATGGGACAGTAAAACCAGTGTTCTAAGCGTCAGCTACGACATAAATCGTTTGTCCGAGGACGATATCCAACAAAAAATCTCCGAAGCGGGCTTCAATACTCAGTTTTATGATGCTAATCCCGAGGTG
>JBGCFA010000389.1:0-3171 GCA_045106675.1 Bacteroidia bacterium | reverse complement strand
ATGGTTGGGATATGGTAGTGGAGTCGCATTGGCTTTTGGTGATTATGATGATGACCAATTGCTCGACATCTTAATTGCTGGTTTAGAAAATGGAACTGCTGCAACCAAGGTTTTTCATCGGACGAGTACAGCAGTGACTTTACCTGCCGTGGCGCCTAGTCTCAGTACACCCGTGGTGAACGCTAACTCTGTGACGCTTAGTTGGACAACACCTTCAACCGGATTATCTTATAATCTTTATTTAGGGACGTCTAGTCAATCAGATGACTTAGATGGTGCCGAAGCGGATCTAAGCACGGGCCAGCGTTTTATCGTTCGCCGAGGCGAACTCGCATCAACTACCAAAACCTATAACAACCTAGCTGCAGGCACCTATTACTGGAGTGTGCAGGGGATTGAAAATAATTATAAAGGCACTCCCTTTGCCACCGAAGGGACTTTCACGATTGTAAATATCCTACCTAATACTTCTAGTTTCCAAGATGTTACCGCAGCTAGCTTTAGTCCTTCACCTCCTACTGGAGTTTGGAAGGGATTGATAGAGCCTGCTGATGTTGACCTTGATGGTGATTTAGACTTTTTGCTCGCTGGTGCTGATGCGCTTGGGGGAAGTAGTACGGTAGTCTTATATAGAAATGACGGTAGTGGTGATTTTACGACGGCCGCGGCGATACAGTCGATGCCCAATCTTGACAATGCGGCTGCGACTTGGAATGATTTCAATAATGACAACGAACCCGATTTGTTGATCATGGGTCAACCGACCTCTCCTGCCTATTATACTGGACTGTTTTTAAATAATGGTAGCGGGATTCTCAATATCAGCAATAGCACTATTTCAAATGTGCCCGCAACCCGTTCAGGTAGTGTAGATGGTGGCGATTTTGATGGCGATGGCGATATCGACATTCTAATTACAGGCCAGACTCAATCAGGACGTATCCTCAGAATTTATGAAAATCAATTAGCTCAAGGCAATTTTACTTTTAATCTTTATGCTGATCTGTCTTCGGTCGCCGGAGTTTCGGGAGGCGAGGCAAGATGGGCTGATTTTGATGAAGATGGAGACTTGGATTTTGCGGTTACTGGTGATGCGGGGAGTACATTAGGTACCCAAACGCTGGTTTTTCGTAATACCGATGGTGTTTTTTCTACCAGTAATACTTATCCCACTTATAGCACCAACAATTTTTTAGGTTTGCTAGAAAGCTCCCTCGAATGGGGCGATTTGAACAATGATGGGATGCTCGATTTGGTAGTAACCGGAAGAGATGATGCCGCTACTTCTAACTACCGGACCTTTATCATTTATGGTACGGGCAATGATATGGTCAATTTGGCTTTTTCCCCTCCTTCTGGCCTCAACTTTTTCTCACTACCGGGAGTTGCTAAAGGAGATGTTGCGCTAGGCGATTTCAATGAGGATGGCTTTATGGATCTGTTTTTGACGGGTGAAACAGCCTCTGGTTCTGTTTCTCAGTCAAGTGTCTTTTTCCGACAGGGTACTTCCTTCGATGCCTTTTATCAAGAAGATACAGCTTCGTCCAACTTATTTGCCGATTACAGCAATTCCGCTGCTGCTTGGGGGGATTTTGATGGGGATAAAAAGCTGGATTTGATGCTGACAGGTATCGATCTTATCAATTCTAGCATTGGGTATCGATACTACCAAAATGTAGAGCCCACTCCTAATATCAATCCTTTAGCACCAGCCCAAAGTTCCTTATCTGCTACGCTGCAAGGCTTTGATGTCTTACTAGACTGGGATGCCTCTTTAGCTGCGGCTGGCCTACCAACAGGGGCTGAAAATGGATATACCTATAATGTTTATGTCGATACTGTGCCTCCTGCTGACTTGATACTGAGTCCAATGGCTGATACGACCGATGGTTATCGCAGAGTCGTAAAACTAGGCAATGCATTTAGCCGCACCGATTGGCTACTCAAAGATTTGACCCCACTCACTACTTATTATTGGGGAGTGCAAGCCATCGATCAAGACTTTCAAGGTTCAAATTTTGTGAGCGGAGGTTCATTCTTTTATGATGATCCAAGCTTTGTCAATCAGACTGCTAACGTCGTATTATCTACTGCCTTGCAGAACTTTGAAGACGCTTATCTACGATGGGGCGACTATAATGAAAATGGAGAGCTTGATCTATTGATTGTCGGCGGTGAAACTACCAACGACTATGGCGTACTCTTTTATGAGCAAGATGGAGGGCAATTTGTCCAAGACTTGAGTATCAATGGCAATATAGATGCGGTACGTTATGGTAGTATCGATATGGCAGATGCCGATAATGATGGCGAGATAGATATTTTGATTGCTGGAGAGACTGCCTCAGGACCGATTTGTAAAGTATATCGCGATCTCCAAAATGGTCAAGGCGCCTCTTTTGGTGGGATCAACATAGGAGATATTTATAGCGTTCCCGGTGGAGGGATCATGGATGGAGAAGCCCTCTTTGGAGACTATAACAATGACGGACTACCGGATATTCTCATGACGGGTAATCGTAGTGGCAATCCGGTGACTGAGCTTTATCTCAATCAAAGTACTCCTGCCAATCTTTCCTTCGTACTTGATCCTGTTTCGACCACTTTGACCAATATGTTTAGCTCGGCGGCAGTATGGGCCGATTTTAACAATGACGGTTGGTTAGATATTGGGATACAAGGCCGCGACGGAACATTGGCTTACAAACAAATCTATAGCAACGACCAAGCGGGTGGTTTCAATTTGGTATCATTGCCCGGCCAAAAAATACTAGGCGGTAGCCTCAAAGCGGGGGACTTCAATGCCGATGGCTGGATCGACTTACTCAGCTCCGGTGAACTTCTCGCTGGTACTGGACGCGCTGAAGTGATACGAAACAATGCCAACAATACTTTTTCTCTGTTCCAGAACGTGCCGTTCCTTGAAAAGGGCACCGCAGACTGGGCCGATTTTAATCATGACGGCTATCTCGATATCGCGATGGTTGGAGAAAATTTTGGCAATAACTCGACCGCGGCTCACTTCTTAGTTTATGATGCCGCACTCGCCAATAACAATTTTGTTGACGATCCGATTGCCGCTGTACCTTTTCCAGAAGTGGGCAAAAACAGTGGTTTGGCTTGGGGAGATTATGATAATGATGGCAAGATCGACCTTGCAATCGCTGGTTT
>JBGCFA010000388.1:0-3205 GCA_045106675.1 Bacteroidia bacterium | reverse complement strand
GATGCGATGATAGACAGCACTTTTGGAGAGGCTGCCACCTACGATGGCATGGCCTTTGGATTCGGTCAGGGCGGCAAAGGCTCCTTCCTCAGTATCGAGACGGAGACCAGATTCTCTTTTGTTTTCGTCTGGTCCGTGGCAGGAGTAGCAACGATCAGAGAGAAGTGGCTTGATATGGTAGTTGAAATCTACCTTTTGGGGCAGGCGGGCTAGGATGTCTGGATCATCGCTGATAGGAGGGCCACAAGCGACCATCCCTACAGCTAGGCCCAGCAAAGCCCATAAGTAGCGAGTCATAGTCCGGAAATTTGGGAAAGATAATATACAAAGATATTATCGCAGCGGCGCAATACTTTGGACCGATACAGACATTGAAATCTTACGCAATCACATATTATAATCCTGTCCAAATCTGATTAAGTAGCCGGAATCGAGTAAAAAAATATCCAAGCAGCAGCCTTTAATCCAATAATACAGTATAAATTATAGTAGAGATGAAAACACAAGCACAATACTACCAGCAACACCAAGCCCTCACAGACGAGGCGTTGATCGACGCATTTCGAGGCCTAAACGCTTATTTAACAGTGCGGGAAAATGGTTTTGATGGCCCAACCAGAGCCGATGCTGCTGATGAAAAAAGAGCTTTGGAACAACTTCTAGAGGAGCGAGGCTTAGAAAAACCTGAAATGGTGTTTGGAGATATCTTTAGACTAGAAGTGCCCTCTGATGCAGACATTCCGGAGTCTGAGAGAGGAGGTCGGCTTTTTGAAGATGCTAAGCCTGGGCAGAAGTCAGATTTTTTTGGAGATACTAAAGCGGGCAAAAAGTCTGCTTTCTTTGAAGGGGAAGTCGATATCGAGAAAGAATTTCGCACCAAGGGTATCATCCAGATTATTGTAGGTGTGATACTCACCTTTTTTGGTGTCGGGCTGAGTCTGGATATGAAAGGCTTTTTGTTTTATGGGGCGATATTTGGCGGCTTAGCCCTGATTGTGGTGGGAATTCTAAATATCAGTTCTTATCAGAAGTTGAAAAAATAGGACTGGAAATCCTTAGCTATGCCTTATCAGTAATAAGACTCAAACCCTCATAAAATGGATTTAACAAATATTAGATTGAACGATGTTTTTTCCTTGCAAGGCAAAAATTGGCTCGTATTGCTACTCATTACATTCTCTCTTGATTTGTATGCTGGTGAGCAGCACCCTCGAGAGTATCAGCACTCGGTAACTCAAGACAGTTTGCTTATTGAGAGATTCAACGGAAAAAGAGCCCATATTGTAAAAGAAGGCCGGCTCATAAAAATTTGGGTTGGCGAAGAGAAAATTAGAGGAGAGTTCCTTGGACGAAAGGGGGATTCTTTGTCAATAAAGGAGATAAATACAGAAGGGACGATTCTAAAATACCATGTTAATGATATAAGCAAGATTAAAATATTTGGAAACCTTGTCAGAAATATAATTGGATGGCCGATTAAAATTTGGGGAGGAGCAATAGTTGTGGCCGGATTTGCCCCTCTTTTTGACTGGGGACCAGCTGGCTTCCTGATTACAATTCCTGCTTGGATCGTAGGTACTGGGATTTATTTAATTGGAGTATTCATATCTGGAACCAGAGTATTTAATCTTGAAAAAAATTGGCATATAAAATAACCGCTACCAATTTCCTATTTGATTAACACAACGACAACGGCATTGCCGAACGCTCTCTCTTTTATAGCGTAATCATGGGAAGACCGGAGCTGCCGAGAGTGAGGGTTATGAATATCAGTTCTTATCAGAAGTGAAAAAGCAGTGTGCTGCCAAGGCTTATGAAACATTTATCTGTTTGCTAGAAAGCTTGATGATATGAATTTCTTTGAAAGGCTAAATCTTTTAATTGAGGACTATGATCCAAATATCTGGTCAAAAAGTCTGACGCTACAAAGAAATGAATTTTTAAAAATCAGAGACAGCAAAGACACAAACGTATATTATATCGAAGAAGGCAGTTTGAGAGTAATATTAGAAACTGATGCAGAGGAAATTTCTTTTCGTTTTGGATATGAGGGCGATTTTGTTTCTGCTTTGGATTCCTTCATAACGGACCAACCATCAAAATTTAGTATCAAAGCGATCAAAAAGACTCGGGTCAAAGTGATCACTAAGGAATCTTTCATGAGATTTTTAGAAAGCGATCTCCAACACCTACTCTTGTGGCAAGAAATGATGAATCATGTAATTTTGGCTCAGGGTGAAAGAGAATTGGATCTCTTGATCCAATCGCCCATTGAGAGGTATGAACGAGTATTGAAAAGGAGTCCCAAATTATTTCAACTGATACCTGGAAAATATATCGCCTCCTATCTTCGGATGTCTCCCGAAACTTATTCCAGAATCAAAAAAACTTGATTTGAATCAATCTTTTTGTGGCGAAAGGATGCTTATTTATGAGTAAAACTGGACCGATATGAGTTTGACAAATAAAGAGCTGATTCATGAGTTGAATCAAAAAGTCGAAGACTGCATTATTCGTGTAAACAGGCTACTCACTTATGAGATTGAAGCATTGAATTGGAGAGAAGATAATGCTAGCTGGAATGTCCTAGAATGTATAGAGCACTTAAATTTATATGGCGATTTCTATTTACCAGAAATTGAGAAAAGGATATCAGCATCAAAGCGAAAAGTGGTAGGTGAGCAACACCGATTTAAGTACAGTCGCTGGGGAAACTTTTTTGTCAATGCAGTTGCGCCCAAAGAAGAAGGGAAAATAAATAAAATGAATGCCTTCAAAAATTTGAACCCGCATTTCGATAAGCTGGAAAAGAACACCTTAGATAAATTTCTAAAACAACAAGAGCGACTATTACAATTATTGGAGCAGGCCAAAGATTTAGATTTGAATAAGATCAAAACTAATTCGACGATTAAGTTTGTCAGACTAAGGCTAGGAGATACACTCCGAGCTGAAATATATCACAATCAAAGGCACATCAACCAAGCCTATAAAGTGATAGGAAACTTGGGGAAAGCTCGTACCGAAGCATAATGATATGATGAAATCGCGAAGTCGTAAGTTGTTAATGATCAGCATACTGCTCCTCTCATTATCAAGTTGTAATCAAAAGAAGCCTAGCATACTCATCATTGGTGATTCTATCTCGATCGGATTCACCCCATTTGTCAAGGAGAGTCTTGCCAAGCAAGCAGATGTTTTTCAT
>JBGCFA010000387.1:0-12229 GCA_045106675.1 Bacteroidia bacterium | reverse complement strand
AAGGAGAAGGCTACTAAAGATGTATCTGCGATCACTCAGCAAGGCAGGAAATTTTCTTGGGACATTGAGCCTGTCGAAATGCCCCAAAAGTACAAGCGTTCTGCGAAGCAAGGGAGAAGTACACTGATCCTTCGAGAGCCTCAGGATACATTCGAGAGCCTCAGGATACCAGGAAAAGTGCAAGCGTTCTGCGAAGCAGGGAGAAAACGACTATAGATCCTTCGGCGAGGCGGGAAGACCCTCTAGGGCAGGAAAGATAGATGACTGACCTTACTTTAGACAGCTTCAATGAAGGAGCATTTCAATTGCCTATTCGCTTTTCACGCTTACTAGACCTTGTTTAGACCATTATTTTCCGGCTTCCGCTTCGCGGAACGAATAATCTTGTTAGGATACAGCTATTTTGTCGTAGATATTTTCAATATCGACGTTCCTTGTTTTGCCTTTATTCTCTTAGCGTTCTATTGCGCGCATTACTTTATCATAGATTGGGTCTACGAAAAAGAGAAAACCTGTGCCTAAGCCAGCAAACAGCCCAATTGGGTTATTGGTAGTGGCGGTAAATCCAAGACCCAGAAAAAGGCTAAAGAGAAAGAAGGCCCAGCCGTATTTGTTTTTGCGGGTTTTGCGCTCAGGACGCTGGCGTTCGCGTGCGCGAATCTGCTCTATTGCATCCTCTTCTTGATAATCGTCAATGCGGAGGTCATCCAAAAACTGATCTTCGCTTTGCTCACGCACGCGGTGTTCTCGGACTTCAAAAGGATCTTCGTTATGCTTAAATGACATATGGGGTATTCAATGTGATATTTGCTATTTAAAGATAGAACAATATCCTTATAGTTGGAATACTGACTAAAATCATTGCTAGGCAAAAGAAAGGATGAACAAAATCATCCAATTGAGGTTGAAACAGACCTAATATTATACCGATCTTTGCACTCACGCACTTTTTTATCTTAAGATCACATTGTGAAAAGTCATATACTCTTTTTTTTCCTCTCCTTAGGCTTCATCATACCATCTATTGCTCAGCAATCCAAAGGTACTATCCGTGGTCAGATCCTAGATGCTTATACACAAGTACCAGTTGTCGGAGTTGAAGTGATTGTCCGTAACCAACGTCATTCTGTTGATGCTTATCTCGGAACAAAAACCAATGCTGAAGGCCGTTTTGAGATCAAAGGAGTGCCCGTAGGAGTACAGGAGCTGAGCTTTGAGCGTACAGGCTATACTTCTTATGTAAAGACTGATGTGTTGGTAAAGCTAAGTGCGGCGAGCGTGATTACGCTCGAAATGGAGCCAACCGCCTATCAAATGGAGGAGGTCGTTTTGGTGCCTCTAGAGACTAAAGGCAAGCCACGCAATGAGATGGCTTTGATTAGTGCGCTATCCTTTGATATCGAAGAAACTCGTCGTTATGCGGGAGGATTGGATGATCCGGTCCGTCTAGCCGCAAACTTTACCGGTGTAATGCCCAATGGCTTTGTATCAGACAATATGATCTCTATTCGTGGCAATTCGCCGCGTGGCTTGGGGTATCGCGTGGAAGGTATTGATATCCCCAATCCAACTCACTTTGCTCGTATTGGTAGCTCAGGGGGTAGTTTTACCATCTTTAGCAATCAGGTATTAGATAATTCAGACTTCTTTACCAGTGCGTTTCCGGCAGAGTATGGCAATGCCACCGCAGGCGTTTTTGATATCCGTTTCCGGAACGGTGATCCAGAAGAACGCAAATACACCCTACAAGCTGGAATCTTAGGCGTTGACTTTGCCGCCGAAGGTCCATTTAAAGAAGGCGGAAAAGCTTCCTTTTTGGTCAACTACCGCTTTGCATCTTGGGGCTTGATCAATCGAGTGATCCCACAGATTGCGATCCCGAGCTATTCTGATATCGCTTTCAAACTCAATTTTCCTACGGAGAACGCTGGAACTTTTGGAGTATTCGGTATGGGAGGAATCAGCAATCGCCCTAAACCTGCGATTGAAGATAGTAGCCTATGGGAAGCGGATTTAGATCGTTTTGAGAATCTCCTCGGTTCTGATATGGGCGTTTTGGGTGTCAATCATGCGATCTCGATAGGGGAGAAGACTCTCTGGAAAAGCGCAGTAGCGGGTTCGTATAGCTTTCTCCGTGATAACAAAAACTATCTCGACGATCAATTAGAGTTCCAAGTGCGTGAAGTAAACGAATACCGTCGTGCGCCAATCACATTTACGAGTTCTGTGCAACATAACTTCTCTCTTAAGCATACCAATAAGACTGGTGTTATTTATACCTATTCTCAGCATGAATTCTTTCGCCAAAAATATGATTATGTATTAGATACGATGCGTACCCTTGGCAATGCAATGGGTAGCACTCAGCTTTTTCAGGCATACAGTCAGTCAAAGTTGCAACTCAGTCAAAAATTCACGCTTACCGCTGGGCTCCATTTTACTCACTTCTTGCTCAATGACAAGAGTGCGATTGAGCCTCGCGTCAGTATGCGTTACCAGTTAGCCCAACGACATTCAGTCTCGGCTGGTTTTGGCTTACATAGCCGAGTAGAGCACTTTGCTACCTATTTCACCCAGGTGCAAGGCAGTGATGGCACTTATCTTTTACCTAATTCAGAATTAGACTTTGTTAGAGCAAGGCATTATGTCATCGGTTATCAAGGCATGCTCAGTGATCAGTTTCGCTTGCGTGTCGAAGCTTACTACCAACAGCTCTCGCAAGTGCCTGTGGAAGTTGGTGGCACCTTCACTGTGCTCAATATGGATGAGTTGGATCGCTTGCGTGTGTTGGAAAGCACGGGCACCGCTCGTAATACTGGAGTGGACATCAGCTTAGAGCGTTATCTCTATGGTGGCTGGTATATGATGTTCAATACCAGTGTGTTTGATTCCCGTTATACTGACGCAGAAGGACGTACCTTCAATACTGCTTTCAACAACAATTATAAAGTCAACTTCCTCCTCGGTAAAGAATATCAGATTGGTAGGCAAAAAGGCAAGAACAAACTCTTGGGCCTCAATACCACTACTTCTGCATTGGGAGGAGCTAGATATACGCCTATCGATCTTGACGCCTCTCGGGCTGCAAGAGAAACCGTTCTCGACGAGACTCAACCCTTCAATATGCAAGAAGATCCGCTCCTGATCGTCGATTTTACTTTGACACTTAAGCATATTCGTCCCAATTGGACTGGTACTTGGGCCTTCCAAATCAAAAACCTCTTGCAAAGCGCGCCTGCCGAATATCGTGAATATGATGCTCTCTTAGACAGCGAAATCACTCAAACTGGTTCCTTCGTTTTCCCGATAATCTCCTACAAAGTAGAATGGTAACGTATTGTTAACTTGTAGATAATCAGGTAGATGTAACAAATCTGTGAATCATGACGTTGAATTGTTGTGCAGGCTGCATAAGTTTGCATAAACAACAAACCTGTTAGCTGTCATGTTCATTACCTTTACCCCTGAATACTCCCCCGCGGACTTTGCCGTATCGCACTATGGCCCCGAAGGCGAGTATGCTCCCAAAGAGGAGCAAACTGCCAATCCACGCTTCCAATCCGAGAAGCACAATATGATCCTACGTATGTTGCGCTCTGATGCCTTTTTGCAAGGTCAGATGAGTTTTCAAGACATCGCCAAGATCACCCAAGTTCAAGCCAAATTGGTCAAGAAAATTCACCGCGACTTGAAGCGCTAGATTTTAGTAATTTTGGGGCATGCAACAGGATTTTTTCCGTTATGTAGCCCAAACCTCTCCCGAGTCTATCGCGCTCCCTATTGAGCGTGCTGAAGGCATCTATTTGATCGGTCCCGATGGCAAGCGTAGCATCGATTTTATCGCGGGTATCTGCGTCAATAATGTAGGCCACGGCAATCTCGCCGTATTGGAGGCCATCCAAAAACAAAGTAAACTGTATTTGCACCCGATGGTGTATGGCGAAGCGATTATGTCGCCACAAGTCGCTTATGCCAAGCGTTTAGCGGAGCTACTGCCGGGAGATTTGAGTTCAGTCTACTTTGGCAATAGTGGCGCCGAAGCCATCGAAGGAGCCCTCAAAGTCGCACGTAAATACACGGGACGCACCGAGCTGATCGCCTTTCATAAGTCCTATCACGGCAGCACTTATGGCGCTATGAGCGTCACCGGCAACGAAAAAAAGAAGCAAGGCTACGGCCCTTTTGTTCCTGATGTACATTTTTTAGATTTTAATTCCTTCGAAGATCTCTCCCAAATCACGGAACAGACTGCGGGAGTGGTGGTGGAGATTATTCAAGGGGCAGGAGGCACATTTTTGCCAGAGGATGGGTATTTGGCCGCGCTTGCGGAACGCTGTCAGGCAGTCGGTGCCCTCTTGATTGTCGATGAAATTCAAACAGGACTAGGCCGTACTGGGACGCTTTTTTCTTACGTTTGGGCTGGGATTATACCTGATATATTGGTCTTGGCCAAAGCATTGGGTGGAGGTCTACCCTTGGGGGCTTTTATCACTCGTCCAGAGGTGATGGCGGTGATCCAGCAAAATCCCATGCTTGGGCACCTGACTACTTTTGGCGGACATCCTTTGAGCTGTGCGGCGGGTTTGGCAGCATTAGAGTTTACGCTGCGCGAACGCCTCCTCTCTAGCGTTCATCCGAAGGAGAAAATCATAAAAGACCGCCTCAAGCATCCCTTGATCAAGGGACTAAGGGGCAAAGGTTTGATGTATGCCGTATTGTTTGAGGATTTTGCTACGGCAGAACGCATCCGTAAAAAAGCACTGGAGCTTGGTTTAATTACCATCGGGTTTCTGAACATCGATAATGGTCTACGCATATCGCCCCCTCTCAGCATCACGGAGGAGGAAATGCATGAGGCTTGTAATATTTTGTTGGCAGCGATGAACTAATAGGGTATATGAAAGAAAAATATGATCGTATCGGACAGGGCTACAACGACACGCGGACTGCTGATCCCTATTTGTTGAGTCGTATGCAGGCGCTTTTGGCTTTTGAGTCGGGAGAGCAAGTGCTAGACATTGGTTGCGGGACTGGCAACTATACCATTGCGCTGGCAGAGGCTGGGCTAAACATGATTGGCGTTGAGCCATCAGAGCAGATGTTGCTGACCGCTCGTTCGCGGAACGCTAGGGTCACTTGGCGTTCCGGCAAAGCCGAACAAATCCCATTGGCAGACGAAAGTGTAGATGCTGTATTGGCTAGTCTCACCTTGCATCATTGGCAAGATTTAGGACAGGGCTTCAAAGAGATCGCACGTGTTTTAAAGCCGGGAGGTCGTTTTGTGATTTTTACTGCTACTCCAGCTCAAATGCGTGGCTATTGGCTTAATCATTATTTTCCGCAGATGCTGGCTGATTCGATGCAGCAAATGCCTACATGGCAAGCAATCGAGCAAGCAATTGAAGGGGCAGGCTTGGCATTGAATGAAACAGAACCTTATGAAATTAAGGACGAGCTAGAAGACCACTTTTTGTACGTGGGCAAAAACCGACCAGCCATATACCTAGATCCCGTGATCAGGCATGGGATATCTTCCTTCTCAGATTTGTCGCGTCAGGAGGAAGTAATGGGCGGCTTGATGCAGCTCGCCAATGATATAGAGTCTGGAGTTGTAAAAAAACTAATTGCCTCTTACGCACATGATAAGGGGGACTATCTGTTTGTGCTTGGACAAAGAGCTTAAGGAAAAAAATGGAGCTCTCCGGCTTTATAAACTACTGAAAAGGACTTGGTTCCGTTAAAAACTAAAGCTTCAAAATCCGCTACCCAAGCCGTATCATTGATTGGGAACCAATCCTTTTTGCTGGGGTCGATACAGATAAAGAGGCCTTGTTCATCACCGATGGCACAAAAGCGTTCAAAGCTCCCATCATAGATTTCTAGGCCGATGGTTTGGTTTAGCTGTTGATATACCTCTTCAATATTGAGCGTTGGTATGCCTACTTCTGAGACTTCAAGCAAAGAGGCGGGACCAAAATCTTGGTCTGAGGCATTCTCTAGATTTTTGCGCGCAATCAGTTCGACTATGTTCTGATCGGCATCGTAAAAGTAGATCGCCTGAGCATTCCAATTGGTAAAATCTTGGATTTCGTTAGCTGCTAAAGTGAGAATTTCAACTCGTGCTTTGAGCCAGAGGAGAGCTTCTTGAATCAAGTTGCAGGGGATATTGATGGCAAAATGATAAGGTTTTGCTGCTGGATCAGCTTGCAGCCTGACAAAGGTATTGCCGATACGAAATCGATAGGATTCTGCTGAAAGCTGACTGACCTCCAATCCAAGCACTTCCTCATAGAATTGACATTGCAGTTCTAGTTGCGAACTATGTAAAGTCAGGGCTTGAAATATCATAAATCGTATCTGCTAAGGGGGGATTTTGGGAGGGGCTCTTCTTTGATTAAGGAGGGGACTGGGTGTATCGTCCCTAAAAGTAATAAATCTGGTACTACCAAGTCTTTAGCGGGCCCTTTTGTTACTTCTTTACCCATTTTCTTTTTGAGATTTTCTTGATCCTTTGATTTTGGAGGAAGTTTTAAGCTCAGAATCCTTGAGGACTTTAGGCCATGCTTGGGCCCCGATGCTCATTAGACTTGACGAGTGACTACTGCTCAGCAATCGAAGCGTTCTGCGAAGCAATGAGAAATGGGCTGGTCCTTCGAGAGCCTCAGGATCCAGGAAGTTTTACCGGACATTGAGCCTGTCGAAATGCCATACCGGAAAAGCGTTCTGCGAAGCAACAAGACTTGATTTCCATCATACAACTACCGTTAGATCAGAAGTAATACCGTTTGATAAAGACAATTGGCTTGTCGAAAGAGGCCCTTATATATTCAAATAATTGATCAGCTAAATGGTCAAGCCTGTTCTTTCTGTTTTTGGTTATAGGCTTAGTTTAGAGATGATATCCTTTCGCTTCGCGGAACGCTTTGTTTGGTCCGATTTTCCGAATATTCGAAGATTGAATGACCGTTTGATAAAGCGTTCTTTGAAAAATTGAACGCTCTCTATACTTTCAAGCAACCGAAAAAAAACATCCCTGCTCAAGTATTTTGACGCTCGAACAAGCATAGCTCCCTCTGAGCTGGCACAGGATTTTTATGTCTTTTTTTAAAATTTGAATGGCAATGCAATACGCTGATTAACAGGTGTATATATGAAATAGCCTGCAGTAAACCCCTAATTTTTATGATTAATTTACAAGGAAAACAAAATCAAAAAACCAGGTTTGAGCTCCTTGCTCTCTTCCTGTTTGTATGGCTAATACCCCTACCAACTTGGGCTCAGTCTGGAGAGGCCCTCGATTTTGCCAACGAAAACGATCTCGTCAATATTGGCGATATGGGCACGGTAAACGACTGGACAGTTGAACTTTGGTTCAAGCCAACTGCTGCCAATAGCGACGCGCAACGACTCTTTCAATCAAATTATTCTCCTTCTGGTTCTAATGAGGGGGTCAGCTTAGAGATAACGGGTCCACCGGCAAACGCTACTTATGGCAGTTTATATATTTCAGTATCCTCTAGTACGGGCTTCAATCCGTTTGTTATAAAGGATGCAAATAATCATCCAACTGCAGATTGGCATCATGTTGCAATTGTTGGTGACAAAACCAACAATATTGTCAAAGTTTACTATGATGGAGTAGAAGAAGTCAATACTACAAACACGAGTTGGCCCGCAGATTTCGATAATTTTGTTTTAGGTCGTGGAGTTAATACCCAGTCTTTCCGAGATTATGATGGACAGATTGATGAGTTTCGTGTTTGGGATTATGCACGTACATCAGCAGAAATTCTTGCTGACAAAGATCAAGAACTTGCCGGATCAGAATCTGGATTGATGGCCTACTATAACTTCAATCAAGGAGTCGCAGGAGGTAATAACGCTACCGAAACTACTCTAACTGATATAGCAGGAAACTATGACGGTACATTAAATGCTAACTTCTCTCTGAATGGAGCTAGTTCTAACTGGGTTGGAAATGGCCCTACTTTAGGAAGCGGAAGTGGCCCAAGTAGCGTCAACAATCAACTCAACTTTGCACAAGGTGACTATGTCGATGTTGCCAACCCTGCAGATTTTCAGGTAGGTGCTACTACTGATTTTACCATCGAAGCTATCGTAAAGAGTACTTATGATGTGGCCAACCAAACACGCTGTATTTTTTCTAAGATGGTGGATAATTTCGATCCCAATCAAGCGATTACTGGTTATCAGCTTTGGGCCAGCAACGGTAAATTGACTTTAGAGTGGGCCAATAATGGTGTCGCCGCTCAAAACATTTCAGGAACTACTATCATTACTGATAATCAGTGCCATCATGTTGCAGTTGTTGTCGATCGTAGTGCACAGAATGCAAAGTTGTATGTAGACGGTGTACTAGAAGCTGACGTTACTCACGCTCGATATGGCATAGACATCGACAATATCGCGCCTGTATATATTGGACGTGATCGTACTGGAGGTGGTGGATTTTTCTGGTATGGTGATATGGACGAAGTTTCTTTCTTCTCTGAAGCCAGAAGTGCCGCTGACATCGCTCAAAGCGCTACTAATGAACTTTCTGGGTCTGAGTCAAACTTAGTAGGATATTGGAAATTCAACTCTGGAGTTGACGGAGCGGATAATACAGCTGTAACGACTGCTAGTGATGAAACTGGCGGTAATGACGGTACTCTCATTAATTTTGATCTAACAGGAACTCAAGTTGTTAACAACGCTCCTAGTGGTACTGTCGTAATTGGAACTTGGAAAACAGCTGAATGTGGTTTGACTAGCCCTCCTGTTTCAACAGATCTAGAATTTATCGTAGGCACCCCTACTTCTGGTCCTAATAATACCGTTTTAGTACCCGTTACCGTCGAGAACTTTAACAACATTGCCACTTATCAGGGTTCCATCACTTTTGATCCTGCCGTATTGAGTTTTGTCTCTGGTAGCTATCCAGTTGCTGGTCTTAGTAATCTCTTCGGCGCTCCTGGTCAAGGAAGCATTCCTTCCAACACCATCACTTTTAGTTGGATTGATCCTGCTTTTGCTACGATTACCCTCGCTGATGGTACCACTGTGATGGAACTTACTTTTACGGTAAATGCTGGCGCAACTACCGGTACTACTAGCATTGATATCGATGGCTCTAGCACTCCTTTAGGCCATTCTAATGATGTCGCAGCCACTACGCTTTCTGTTCCTACAGTAGTGAGTGGAGGAGTAACGATCGATGCTGATCCTCCGACTGTACAGACAGCGAGCATTGCGAGCGATAATGCAATTACGAGCTTGGCGAAAGCTGCTGATGTGATCACTTTGACTTTCACTACTTCTGAGGCCCCTGCGGTAACGCCAGTAGTCAGCATCTTAGAAGGTGGAGCCGGCGCTGTAACGGTATCTGGTTCTGGTACTGCTTGGACTGCCACTAAAACGGTAGCAAGTGGTGGAGATGGTGTAGTTACTTTCTCTATTCAAGTGGAAGATCAATATGCCAACAGTAGCACACAGACTGCTACTACGGATGCTTCTAGTGTTGAGGTTGATACTGAATTACCGACAATTGTTTGTCCTGGAAATATTGCTCAAGATTCTGATGCCACTCTTTGTAGCGCAGTAGTTAACTGGTCAGCTCCAGCTGGTGCAGATAATCGCGCTGGATTTAGTGTCGCTCAGACTGCTGGACCGGCTCCTGGTTCTGTTTTCAATGTCTCTACTACTGCTACGACCATTACTTATACCGTAACGGATGAAGCGGGTAATGTCGCTGCTTGCGACTTTACTGTACTCGTTAGTGATAATGAATTGCCAACAGTGGTAACTAGCAACATTACCGTACAGCTTGACGCTTTGGGTAATGCAACTATTACCCCTGCCGATATCGAAAACGGTTCTACTGATAACTGTGGAGTTGATCCACTTGGTTTCTCCTTGGATATTGATGCTTTTGATTGTAACGATGTAGGGAGCCCTGTTACCGTAACCCTTACCGTAACGGATGTTAATAATAATCCTGCGAGCGCTACTGCTGTGGTAACGGTTGAAGAAGTAGGCGTGATCAGCATTGCGGGTGAAGCACGCTCTGCGGCGGGAGACTTGATTCCTAATGTAGACTTTGATGCGAATGCTTATGCTGCCCTGACTCAAAACGGTTCTAGCTATGATTTTGATCTTGCTTACTGTGGTACTTCAGACATTGGTGCTGCGAAAACGGATGCCGCAGTAAATGGACTCAACGTACAAGATGCGATTGATGTCGTACGCCATGTACTTCTCATTCAGCCTTTCAGTACTCCTTATCAGCGTATCGCTGCCGATGTAAACACATCTAGTAACATCAATGTACTTGATGCTTTGGGTATCATCCGTCGAGTGATCGGAATTACAAGCTTCCCCAATGGTAGCTGGACCTTTATTCCTGATGATCATGTATTTGCTGATCCACTCAATCCTTGGACTTTCCCGACTCGTCGTTTTTATACCAACCCTACTCCACAGACTGGACAAGATTTCATCGGTGTGAAGTACGGAGATGTCAACAACTCATGGGATCCCCTTGGCGCGCGTCCTGCGACTCCTACTAAGGTTATCCAGTTTGTGATGGATCAAGTAGCGGCTCAGTCAGGTGATTTGGTAACAATACCGGTAAGGGTGAAAGACTTTACTGCTATCTCAGGCTATCAGTTTACGCTCAACTGGGATCCAAGTGTGCTACAATTTGAGTCAGTATCGCATCAAGCATTAGAAGGGATCTACAATACTGATGAGGCACAAAACGGTAATCTTTCTGCTGCATGGTTAGATTTGGCTGGACAAGCGATTACGCTTCCAGACGGAGAGCTCGCATTCGAATTGACTTTCCGCGTAGTCGGTCAGATGGGCAGTCAGACTACCTTCCAGATGACTTCAAGCATGACGCCAAGCCAAGCATTTGCGGGTGATCGCAGCGTACTCGGTGTAACTACTGAGGCCAATACCTTGACGGTAGGTTCTGCGACTGCGATTGATCCATCAGAGATGGAAGGATACCAATTGGGACAAAACTTCCCCAATCCGTTCACAAGCAGTACTGCCTTCGAATTCTCTTTAGGACAGTCTGAAGAGGTAAGCATCGAGATCTACAACTTGAATGGTCAAGTAGTCCGTAGCTTCGAAGGTCGCTATGCTGCTGGAGACCACAGTCTCGAATGGAATGGTACTTCTGCGAATGGAGCAGAAGTGAGTCAAGGAATATACTTTGTACGCATGAAAGCAGGAGCTTATAGCTCTTCGATCCGAGTACAGAAGTTTTAATTAAGGGCTAAGCAATTAGCTAAATAGATAAAAAGTCAGGTTCTGCAATTGCAGAACCTGACTCTTTTTTGCTCGATTGAGCGTTCCGCGAAGCGGTGCAATGACACTACTGCCAAGGCACTCGGGCGCTTTTATAATAATTGATGCCCATCGCTTCGAAACGCGTTTTTTGCTTGCCGAGGCGAACTTTGTAAGTCTCCCAATCAGTAATCTCGGCAGGAGACCAAGCAATTTCGGCTATGCCTGGTAAGCGAGGAAAAGCCATGAATTCTACCTCAGAGATATTGCTGACGGTTTCGCTCCACAGAGCAGATTCGATACCCAGAATATTTTCGCGGCTTAGGCCTTCTGCATATTCGGTAGGCTCCCATTGGTAAGAGTCATCTACTTCAATATAGGCAGCCCAGTGAAGGCCATATTGCGTAGTAGAGTCGTACTGCATGTCTAAATAAGCTCTCTTAGCAGGAGACATGATGATCTGAGTGTTTTGATCAATCCCTTTTTTTGCATTTTCTTCGCTAGCCCAAAATTGCGAGACGGAGGTTTTTGCCAATTTTGCATTGACGACTTCATCCCAACCAAGCATGATTTTGTTATGATTGTGGACAATACCTTGGATGCGTTCCACAAAGGGGATATAATCCTCAATCGCAGTCGCATGCGTCTCATCACCACCTACATGGAAATATGGACCTGGTGTTAGTGCCGCTAGCTCACGGATCACGTCGTCGGCAAAACGATAGACGATCTCCTTGTCGGTGCATAGGGTACTAAATCCAACTTCGATGCCAATATGAGTTTTGGGATTTGGATCTTTGGGATTGCAGTTTAACTCAGGATAGGCAACTAAGGCTGCATTGGTGTGGCCGGGCATATCGATCTCTGGTACGATCGTAATCTGGCGAGCCATCGCATAGTTGACAATGTCGGTATATTGCTCTTGTGTATAAAA
>JBGCFA010000386.1:0-21396 GCA_045106675.1 Bacteroidia bacterium | reverse complement strand
TTGGGTTTTAGCGCATCTTGGGCACAAAGATGCAAGCCCAAAAGCATCAAGATTGATAGGCTTATCCAGATTCGTTTCATCAGCTTCTTTTTCCGAATATATGTAATGATTAAAGAAAAGTGATCACATAAATACCTGATTGTAGAATCTCATAAAACAGAACACAAATATTCTACAATCACGTAATCCATAATCATGTATTCTTCAATTAAAATCTCTTACCTTTGCTCTCAAACAGCAAGCTAATTTATGTCAGTAGTAGTCCGCTTTGCCCCTAGCCCCACCGGCCCCCTTCATATCGGAGGAGTTCGCACCGCATTATTCAACTATCTGTTTGTCCGTCAACAAGGTGGACGCTTTATCCTTCGGGTTGAAGACACCGATAGAACCCGCTTTGTACCCGGTGCAGAAGAGTACATCATTGAGGCTCTCAATTGGTTAGGCATAACGTTCGACGAAGACGTAAACCAAGGAGGCCCCGTCGGTCCCTACCGTCAAAGCGATCGTGCGGCTCAAGGACTCTATCGCCAATACGCAGATCAACTCGTGGCTGAAGGCAAAGCATATTTTGCCTTTGATACGCCCGAGGAACTAGACGCGATGCGCGAACGCTTAAAAGAATCTGGCTCTTCTGCCCAGCAATACAATGCCCTCACTCGTGCTGAAATGACCAATAGCTTGAGTCTTTCAGCAGCAGAAGTGCAAAGCAAAATTGACGCAGGCACTCCTTATGTCATCCGCATGATGATGCCAGACAATGAGGAAGTCAGCTTCCAAGACGTAGTGAGAGAGGAAGTAGTTTTCAATACCAATCAGCTCGACGACAAAGTTTTACTCAAAAGCGATGGTTTGCCAACGTATCACCTCGCCAATATCGTGGACGACCACTTGATGGGAGTTACTCACGTGATACGCGGAGAAGAATGGTTGTCATCCACGCCTTTGCACGTTTTGCTATACCGTGCTTTTGATTGGACACCGCCTACCTTTGTGCACCTGCCATTGATTTTAAATCCCAACGGCAAGGGCAAGATGAGCAAGCGCCAAGGCGACAAACTTGGTTTCTCCGTATTCCCTACCAATTGGACAAATTCGGAAGGCGAAGTGGCAACGGGTTATCGTGAAGATGGCTATCTACCCGAGGCAATGATGAACTTCTTAGCTCTACTGGGCTGGAATCCCGGCGATGAAGAGGAGGTGATGGACGAAGCCCGTCTTACGGAACGCTTTAGTCTAGCTCGCATCGGCAACAAAGGAGCAACATTTGATATCGACAAGCTCAAATGGTTCAACCAAACCTACATCAGAGCAAAATCACCCGCTGAATTACTGCCACTGATTGCCCCTTTTTGGGAAAATGCCGGATATAATCTGCAAGTCAACGAATCTTATCTACATCAAATCATCCTTCTTTTACAAGAACGGGTAACTTTACTACCGGATTTCGTTGAGCAAGCGACTTATTTCTTCGCTGCACCAGCTGAATATGATGCAAAATTTGCTAAAAAGCGCTGGAAAGCACACAGTGGTGAAATCATGTTAGCACTCAAAGAAAAGTTTAGCCAGCTATCAGATTGGACCGCAGAGGGCTTACATCAGTGTTTTGAGTCGCTAGTCGCGGAACGAGAAATCGGGGCAGGACAAGTCTTAGCTCCTTTTCGCTTGGTGTTGACAGGAGTAGGTTCAGGACCGGGAGCCTTTGATATTGCAGCTCTACTTGGAGCCGAAGAAACCTACCGTAGGATCGATCTCGCTATCACTAGCTTAGGTTAGGCTGATACTTATATAGAAATTCGGACTGAATTTTGTAACTTCATAGGCTAAGATTCAGTAGCTAAATAAGGACCACGAATAATTCAAAGCCTTGGCAAAAAAGAAGAACAATAAAACCAGAGTACAGAAATTCATAAACTATACTAAGGAGGCCTTCTTTTGGCCTGTACATTTGGTAATATTGGGTGCGATCACAGGCTTGGCAGTTTTAGGCGTTCTTACCTTACCTGAAGCTCTCCAAGGACTGATGGACCCAGCCCTCACCACCTCCTCCCTCATCATGATGGCGGGCGGAGCTGAAATGTTGGCATTAAGCGCGATTAGCCGTAACCCACGCTTCATTCGCGCGATCAACGCCAAATATCACCAGGATATCGAAGCCTTCAAAAAGACCAAAACTTTGGTCGAATATTACAATGAACTTGGCCTCGAATCTCAACGTCGTTTCGACAAATTGCGCAAGCGTATCAAAGATGTTCGCGAAGGATTCAAAAAAATGAACACTTCCGTTCCCTCTTTGGTCAACAACCTCCTGAACAAACTCAATGCTATCGAACTTTCTTACGTTCGCCTGCTTTATCATCAGGATCGTATCCCAACCTTAGCCAATGAAGACGCCATACATAAGACGGTATCTGAGATCGACAAGCTCAACCAAGAGCTCAAAAATGCAGGTAGTCGCCTCAAGCAGATCAAAGAAAAGCGCCTTCGCCTCTTAGAGATGCGCATGGACAATTATTATAAAGTCCGTGAAAACAAAGAGGTAATCGAAGAACAATTGCAGACCATCGAAGAGATGGTAGAATATATCAAGGATCAGCCATTTACCCTGCAAAACACTCAGCAGGAAGACATGATGATCGACAACCTCCTTTTTGAGACAGAGCAAACACAGCAAAGCCTTGAAGAGATCGAATCCCTCATGCAATCTGAATTCTATCCCGGTTTAGTCGAAGATCCCGGACTTGATGCAGAGTTTGGCAGCTTTGATGACAAAACGCTAGAATAGATCAAAAATATTTTTTGCGATAAACGAGCTTTGTTGGAACTTACCAGCAAAGCTCGTTTTACTATGTATAAGCATCTACTTACCGAAATTCAAGATCACACCCTTGTTATCACCCTCAACCGTCCCACAGTCCTCAATGCGCTGAACAGAGAACTATTGATGGAATTAGGGGATGTGGTCGAAAAACTCAAATTAAATGACGACCTCAAAGGGGCCATCATCATTGGCTCAGGAGACAAAGCGTTCGCCGCGGGCGCTGATATCAGTGAGCTCACAGGACAAAGTGCTGCAGAGGCAGAAAAGGGAAGCCTAGCCGTACAAGCGGTTTATCACGCTATAGAACGTAGTCCCAAGCCAATCATCGCCGCTGTCAATGGATTTGCGCTTGGAGGCGGTTGTGAATTAGCGATGGCTTGTCATATCCGAGTGGCTTCTGACAACGCTAAGTTTGGCCTACCAGAAGTCAAACTGGGGCTACTGCCCGGTTATGGGGGTACTCAGCGCCTCGCGCAACTCATCGGCAGAGGCAGAGCCATCGAACTGATGATCACTGGCGATATGATCGACGCTCAAACGGCCTTGGAATTTGGCCTAGTAAACCATCTTACGACGCTAGCAGAGCTAGCTGACAAATGTCATGGGATTCTCCAAAAAGCATATAAGCGTTCGCCGAAGGCTATCTCCTTAGCTCTAGATGCGATGAACGCCGGTCTGCCAAGTATGGCCGGATATGCAAAAGAAGCTTCCAACTTTGGGGTCGCAATCACCTCTAAAGATGGCAAAGAAGGTACTAGCGCTTTCTTGGAAAAACGTAAACCAAATTTTACGGGGAAATAAATCAACACTAATTCACAATCATGAAGTACACAAAAAGCATTTTTTTCATCATTCTAGTTTTAATTAACACTGGTCTTATCGCACAAAATGAGGCCTATGAAAGATTAAAAACGATCAGCGAAGAAACGAATCTTGAGATACGTTTTAACGCAATCAGTAAGCTTATCGAGGAGTATCCAGAATACGCTCTCGCTTATCACGAAAAAGGTCAAGCTTATTATAAAGCGAAGCAGTTTGATTCGGCCTATGTCTACTTTCAAAAGGCGCTCTCTTTTCCTTCACCCAAACCAGCTTATCACTATGCGATGGCCAATTGTCTAAGACAAACGGGCAAGGAAGAACAAGCCCTTGAGCAATTTCAATTAGCCTTAGACATTGATCCTAAATACTATCCGGTCACGCTAGAGTTAACTCAGTACTATTTAAAAAATCAGCAGTATTCAGAATTAAAGCAAGCGATTGAAACCCTATTAGAGTGGGAAGAAGAGATGGCGGTGGTATACTTTATGAGGGCTAATCTGAAAATGCAAACGGCTGATCTTGCAGGTATGCAAGCCGATATGAAAAAGGTAGTAGCATTAGCTCCTAAGCAAATGGAAGTTTATGACCGATTAGCTGTATGGACCGAAGAACAAGGAATGTTGAACTATCCCGAAGAACGTCTTGAATGGAAGACAATGAATATTCAACTTGCTCAAGGTGCTAGTATGCTTACAGGTATGACAGAAAAAGCTTTGGAAAAAGTAGAAGAACGATACACTGAGTCTGAATCTTTGAAGGAAAAATTTGGGCCTTATAATGAAAGTTTAAGCGGCGAAAAAGCAAGTATTCAAGAAATAAATCGTCTAACTAATACTGGCTTGGATCAATTTAGAGCAGGCGAACTCAAAAAAGCACTCGCAGAATTTGAAAAAGTATTGCAATATTATCCTCAACATAAAGAAGCATTGAAATATCAAAAGGAGATTAAGGCACTACTTGAATAGCATCCGGAAAAATGACCCCAAATGCTCAAGCCAGTCTCAAAGATCAAACATTAAACCCTCATGAAAAAATTTCTCATTATCCTAAGTCTTCCTCTATGCCTGAGTTTTTCGGGTTGTGAGATTCTGCTTCCTCTCCTAGAAGGTGTTGCCGAATCTGGCGTTGCTACCGTACCGACAAGTATTGAAATTGTCAAAGGTCTCAAAGAAGCCCTGGTCAAAGGTGCTACCTATGCTGTCACCAATCTTAATAAGGATGGCGGTTATGCCAAAGATCCATTGGTGAAGATTCCTTTTCCAGAAGATGCCTTATTCGTCGCCAATACGCTGCGAGATTTAGGACTAGGTCAACTAGTCGATAACTTTGTCCAACGCCTCAACCAAGGCGCAGAAAATGGTGCTGCTTTGGCTTTGCCTATCTTCAAAAACGCCATTACCAATATGAGCGTAGATGATGGTAAAAACATTCTTTTTGGTGGCGAAAATGCCGCTACTAGCTATTTCCAAAGCAAAACGTCTACGAATTTACAGCAAGCCTTTTCGCCTGTGATCAAGCAAAAATTGGATGAAGTAAACGCGACTAAACTTTGGACTGATATCACGACTCGCTACAACCGGATTCCATTCATCAATAAAAAAGTCGAAACGGATCTCGTCAAATATGCTACTGATAGAGCATTAGCGGGTTTATTTCTAAAACTCGGTGATGAAGAAAAATTGATCCGTGCCAATCCTGTTGAGCGTACCTCTGACTTGCTACGCAAGGTATTTGGATATGCTGAACAGCAGCAAAGCGGTCAATAGCATTACATTTTTCCGTAACTTCCCCGCATGAAGGACCATTCGAAACCGATAGCCTACAATTGTCCATATTGCCAGGTTCGGCCTCTCGAAACTACAGCTAGGGCTCCCTTTGTGCGGGGATATCTTTTGGCCTACCAATTGGGTTATCAAAAACTGGTGGGCTGTGTTCGTTGTGTTCGCAATCGAGTATTGCGGCAAGCGGCTTATTCTTTATTATTGGGTTGGTTTAGCCTCACAGCGGTCATTATCAACCCCTTTCTCATTATTTGGAACCTTATTCAAGCCCCCTTTGTGCGTTCTCGGCCAGAGAAAGTAGAAAAGGTCCTCAAACGTATGGGGCTTCCCCTCAATCCCAAAAAAGCCAATCTTACCGATGCGGGCTATGCCCTCGCGGCTTCAATGATCACGGCCGATGGCAAAATCGAAGCCTCAGAATTGATGATCGCCGAAGTACAGGGTAGAGAGATATTTGGAGAATTTGATATCGAAGAGTTTCGTCGTTTAGTATCCGACTATAAGGAATTGCCGCCCGCCGTGGATATGGCTGGCATCTTCAATGATATTCTAAATACAGAGGAAAAAGTGCAGATTTATCGTTACCTCGAAGCGATTGCCACTGCTGATGGAGATTTTGCCAAAGCCGAACGTGAACTCCTCACTGAGATCGGCCTCAAGATGGGCTATCTAGAGAATGAGGAATAGCCAATATCTTCCCAACTAAGTCAGCATCCCTCTCTGTGATACAATCGGCTGAGGATAATCTACGCCTAAGCGAACGCCATATTCTAGCAGTCCCTTTTGCCCAGCCTCCCAAGGTTCGTGAATAAATTGCGAAGGCAAATCGGCCAACATAGGGAGCCAATGTTTTACATATTCTCCTTTTACGTCATAGCGTTTTGCTTGCGAGATCACATTGAAGTAGCGGTTTTCACGCGGATCATTGCCTACACCCGCCACATAAATCCAGTTGCCATAATTGGAACAGACATCGTAGTCAATCAATTGTGACTCAAAATACTCAGCCCCAATACGCCAATCCACGCCCAAATCCTTAACCAAAAAAGAAGCTACATTTTGCCGTCCACGGTTTGACATATAGCCCGTCTCCGCTAACTCTCTCATATTGGCATCCACAAAAGGGAAGCCCGTTTTACCATCACGCCAAGCTTCAAAATGATGCCATTGTCGCTCCTCAGAAACCAAGGAAATCTCCTTAGAGAATGTCCCCTTGATGCCCTTGGCAAAAAAGATAGCGTTCCCGTAGCGACGGGCCACAAAGCGAAAATAGTCGCGCCATATCAGCTCAAAAACCATCCAATAAGTAGAAGAGTTTTTCTTACGTAAGGATTCATATCTTTTTACCTCCTCATATATTTTACGAGGAGAAAGGCATCCTAAAGCGAGCCATGCGGAGAATTTGGATGAATAATCGGCACCCAATAAACCATTACGGGTCTCCTTATAAGTCTTGAGACAATCCTGATCCCAGATGTAGCTCTGCAAGCGCATGAGACCTTCCGTTTCTCCTCCGGAGAACGCTAAAACACTTCTCTCATCCAGATTGGGTGTATCCAAGGCTAGAGAGTCAAAACTTGGCAATGCAGCAGATCCGGTCAGGTGAGGGCTCGGAATCACCTCAGGTGTAGCTAAACATTCACGCACTGGAGCAAACTTTTCAACCTCCTTGCGAAAATTGGTAAAGACTTCTGGCAGCGATCTGATGGGCATCGGCAAATCACTCAAATGATAAAGCGTAGCTCCCCAAAACATCTCTAAGCCGATGCCTTCTGCAAACAAACGTTTTTCTAAGGCCGTCTCTACTTGCAATTCTTCATCAGTTACTTCTTGATGCGCAAATACACCGCCAGCATTGTATTGATGGGCTATTTCAATCAGCACCTCTTCTGGCTTCCCCTCTACAATCAACAAATCACTGCCTTTGCTACGCAATCGCTTACGTAAATCGATCAAACTCTCAATCAAAAATTTTGCCCGATAACTCCCTGTTTTAGAAAAGCCCAAATTGGTTTGCTCAAAATGACGGGGATCAATGCAATAAACCGGGATCACTTCCTGTGTGTGCTCTAATGCCTGATGCAATGCCTCATTGTCATGCAAACGCAAGTCGTTCCGAAACCAAAGAATTCCTCTTTCCCATTTCATATCTTTCAGAACTAACTAAAAGCTGCTAAGGTTCAGATAGAGGGCAGAAAAATCGTAGTTTTAATCTAACATTAATGCCACTAACACATGGATCTATCTTATATCATCAATCACCTCGGTGAGGAACGCGACGATTATTTTCGCGCTGCGGCTCCTCCTATCATCCAAGCCAGTAACTTCACCTTCCCTAGCGTGGACGAAATGCGCAACTCACTGGTCCACGAAATGGATGTCCCTTTTTACACCAGAGGACATAATCCGACTGTCGCCATTTTGCGCAAAAAGCTAGCGGCGCTCGAAGGTGCAGAGGAATGTCTCGTTTTTAGTAGTGGTAGTGCTGCTATCGCGGCGGGAATCATGTCAAGTGTAAAAGCAGGTGATCATATAGTCTGTGTACAAAAGCCTTATAGTTGGACCAATAAACTGCTCAATAATTTACTCGCGCGCTTTGGCGTAGAGAGTACGATGATTGATGGCCGCGATCCCGAAAACTTCCGCAAAGCGATCAAGCCCAATACACGCCTATTCATGCTAGAGTCTCCCAACTCTATCACTTTTGATTTGCAAGATATAGAGGCAGTGGTGGCGATTGCTAAGGAACACAATATCATCACCGCCATCGACAATAGTTATTCGACCCCACTCAATCAACAACCGATCTTGATGGGCGTAGATATGGTGATGCACTCTGCCAGTAAATACCTAAATGGACATAGCGATATCGTAGCGGGTGTACTTTGTTGTTCGCGAGAGCGGGCTGAAAAAATCTTCCAAGGTGAGTTTATGACCCTCGGTGGGATAATCTCTCCTAATGATGCTTGGCTGATGATGCGCGGTTTGCGAACGCTCCCTCTCCGCATGGCACGCGTGGCAGAATCTACGCCCAAAGTGGTAGCGTTCCTCGAAGAGCATCCCCTAGTCGAGGAGGTAATCTACCCATACTCACCCAAGTTCCCACAATATGAACTCGCCAAAAAGCAGATGAAACGTCCTACGGGCCAGTTTTCACTTTTGCTCAAAGCCGACGAACTTTCTCAAGCCGATAAATTTTGTGATAGCCTACAACACTTTTTGTTGGCTTGCTCTTGGGGTGGCTATGAATCGCTCATATTTCCGATGAGTACGCTTTATAACTCTATGAATTATGGTTCAACGGAATTACCGTGGAATCTGGTGCGCTTTTATGTTGGGCTTGAAGATCCTGATATGTTGATCGCGGACTTAGATCAAGCACTCAAAAAGAGCTTAGGCAAAGTCAAAATGTAAAAAATAAGCCATACCGAATTTCAATGTCCAAAGTAGAAGGAGACTGTTAGCTCTTGAAGATTGGACATTGAAATTCCACATTGGACATTTACAACCTCTTAAACACATATCCCCCAGTAGTCGCGCCCCAGACTTGCTCCCCAGCTTCATTGAAGCCTTGGTCCCAACTACTGATTTTGTCTGCCCAAACAGTTACCTCTGAAGCCGCAAAAGAGGCTCCGCGTAACGTACTGCCACATTCCCCTTCGCGAGTTTTACCAGAAAAGGAACCATTTTTTTGCAAAGAGAGAAAAACTGCACAACCTTCTCGGACGACTAAATCTTCCTTTTTGAGCTGATCAAATACTTCTGGTGTCTTCCACTTTAAGACGAATTTTTCTGGATTGGGCAAGGTATAGACAACACTTTGCCATTCGTTATCGGAGAGTTTTTCAACATGATAGACACGTTGCCGATAAGGCTTGTCTTGCTGACTCCCAAGAGCTTGCTCTACATACAGCCAATATTCACCCGGATACTGTTTTTGCCAGATCGGATACATATGCAGGCTGATATCATAAAAATTTGTATCAGCAGCAGCTTGCTCGGCGCTAGAAAAAGAGCCCGTCATCATACCATAGAGTCGAGTAGTCTGATCAGGGCCGCCTTGCGGAACGCTTTTACACGCCAGTGCAAATAGCACGAGAAAGCCACAGAAAGTGAAAAAGGATCGCTTCATTTAGAATTTGTGTAGTGTAGTATTTAGGCTTTTGCCTAACGAATTAAGGTAACAGTACCTCCACGATCCACTCTTCCGCCATTATTGAGCAAGGCTTGCACGCGATAGGTATAAACGCCTTCGGGCACTACTCTACCATTGCGAGTGCCATCCCAACGATCACTCAAACTAAGCAAACGCGCAACCTCCTGTCCCCAGCGATTGAAAATAATCATTTCATATTGGAGGAGGCCTTCTCCCGCGGCAAAGAAAAAGTCGTTTTGGCCATCATCATTAGGTGAGAAGGCATTAGGTATATAGAGGGCACCATCAGGGATAATCTCTAACCAGATGATCGTATCGACGGGGCAGACAAAGTACGAATTATAAGCAGTGAGCTTGACTGGATATAAGCCAGTATCTTCATAAAGGTGTTGAGGGTTTTCATCCTCAGAAAGTCCGCCATCACCAAAGTCCCATACGTAGGCTATGCCTCCAATACTTTGATTGATAAACTGGACATTGGCCTGCGAAAGCAAAATAGAATCTTCATAAGTAGGATTCGAACTAAAGATCGGGACCGCAGGAGGGGTTTGTGGGATATATACCGAGATGGTGGTCTCACAAGCGTTTTGGTCTATCACCGTGGCGAAATAGGTAGTATCTCCAAAGAGGTTGGCCACAAAAGCACCATCTAACTGAGAGGGTCCATCCCACCGAAAGGTATAAGAACCAAGCCCGCCAATGGCACTGACACCAGCAGTACCATTGTCCCAATCACAAAAAGCCTCCGCAAAGGCACTATCCACAATCGTCAGTTCAAGCGTATCTGGCTCAAAAATATCGACAAAGTCTATCGCCACGCAATTACTATCATCTGTAACCGTAACCTGAAACATCCCCGGTCCTAAGCCTGTAACCGTTGCAGAATCGCCCGGAATAGGCGTATCCCACAAAATCGAATAGTTAGGAGAGCCTCCTTGGATCAAAACAGTACCCGTTCCATCATCAAATCCATAACAACGCACATCCGTATTCGTTGTGCTGATCTCCAACAAAGCGGGTTCAATGATATCGACTTGTATCGTATTGACACACAGACTATCATCTTGAACTTGGATTATATGCGTTCCCGGAGGGAGACTGCTAAAAATACTATCAGCTTGAAAAGCACCACCATCAAGATTGTAAAGATATGGCACCACTCCTCCGGCACCTTCTAGCGCCACAAGGCCATTGTCATTAGCGAAGCAGTCGATGTCTTTCTGTGTCAGAACGTTCAACTCTAGTGAATCGGGTTCGCTGAGACTGAGACTCAAACTATCTACACAACTGCTATCATCCGCCACCCAAAAGGTATAATCGCCAGCCGTCAGGCCAGTGAACAAACTATCTGCTTGGAAATTGAGGCTATCGAGTGTGAAGCTATAAGGCAGTGTACCTCCGGCTCCTTGTAACCGCACCCAGCCCGTATTCTCACCATAACAGCCGATATCTGTGGCTTGCACTAATTGTAATACAAGTGAATCTGGCTCCGTCAGGGTAATCGGCAGTTCTGTAACACAGAGACTGTCATCCACGACCGTGACCTCATAGTTCCCCGCAGGGAGCTGAAAGAAGGCACTATCTGGCTGGAAAATCAGACTATCCAAAGAAAACTGATAAGCAGGACTCCCACCATTGGCATCGATGATAAAACCACCATCGCTATTGCCAAAACAATCAATATCGCGTTGAAAGAGGATAGAAGCGGTCAAAGGCAGTGGCTCTATGATATTGAGTGCTAAGTTCAGATCACAGAGGCTATCGTCCTGTACAGTAATCGTATAGTTGCCTGCGGACAAATTGGCAAAACTGCTATCAGGCTGAAAATTGATACCATCAAGCGAAAACTGATAAGGAGATCGTCCTCCACTGCTGGTCAGATTTACCAAGCCTGTATTATTACCCGCGCAATCCACATCCTTTTGCAGTACAATAGCAGCATTAAGTGGCGTAGGCTCAAATATCTCAAAGGGTATCGTTACTTGGCAGCTATTGGCGTCAACGAAATAGACGGTATCTCTGCCCGGCCCTAGATTAGCAATTGATAGATTGTTGAAGAAATTGACATTGTCCAAGCTATATTGATAAGGAGCCTGCCCGCCTACTCCTTGCAAAGCGATTGCACCATTATTCGCACCAAAGCAGTCGATATGTTTGTAGGTAGTAATCTGAGCAAAAAGACCTGTAGGCGTTCGGATGGTATCGGTAACGATTGTTTCGCAATTATTAGCATCTCGTACGAGAACGCTATAGATCGTCGCTGCTAGTCCAGTAAAATTACCGCTCGTATTGAAGTTAAAACCTCCATCAATGGAGTATTGGTAGCCAGGCGTTCCGCCGGAGGCGGCCACATCCAAAAGTCCGTTGTTATTACCAAAACAATCTACATTCTGCAGATTGGTCACACTCCCCGCCAATGCCGAAGTAGGCTCCCCAATCGTAAAGGCAATCGTATCCGTACAGCCTAGTGCATCGATCGCGACGGCCTGATAAGTTCCCGCCAAGAAGGCATTACTACTTTCAGGACTATTGTTGCTGCTCAGTTGATCTACGATACCACCTCCATTGTCAAGCCAAGTATAGGTAAAGGGTCCGGTTCCCGTAACGCTGATAGCCGCACTACCCGTAGGTTCACCAAAACAGGGAACATCCAACGGAGCTACACTCAGCTGGAAAGGACGAACTGAGACCTGCATCTGATCGGTATTGGTACATCCATTGAGGTCCGTCAGCGTCATCGTATAAGGAAACAATCCCGGCCCAGTAGGCGTAAAATTTGGTTGCAGGAGTGTACTATCATCGAGGAGTTGTTGCGTACTCCAACTGATCGTTCCCGCAGGGTTGTTAGTAGATCCTAAAGTCAAAGTCTCATACTCACAGATCGCAAAATCTGGCCCAGCATCCACTATCGGTAGCGGAAAGACCGTCAGATTGACCGTATCGGAAACCTGACAACCATTATTGTCTGTGCCTGTACCAATCACCATCATAGAGGAACTCGCGGTAAGACTTATACTACTACCACTTCCCAGATTACTGCCTGCCGCATCGGTCCATTGATAAGTGGTCGCTCCACTAGCCGTAAAAGAGACGGCTTCACCAAAACAGACAGCAGTATCCGGAGCGACAGAAACCAGCGGCAAAGGATTGACATTGACAGTTTGATTGACGGTATCACGACAACCTAATGGATCAGTAACGATGGCCTGATAAGTAGTCGTTACCAGAGGGAAGGCTTGCGGGTTTTTGAGACTAGGGTCATCCAGACTCGTACTAGGGCTCCATAGATAAGTCCCCCCTCCATTGGCATTGAGCAGAATACTATCTTCCTCACATATCGTCTCATCATTGCTTACCGTCGCTGTAAAGACGTAAAATGTCACTTGAGTATCGGCCACACAATTGTACTGATCTGTCACCGTAACCGTATATAGCGTAGTCTGGCTGGGGAAAGCTTGTGGATTGGCGACATTGGGATTGCCGAGGCCATTAATAGGGCTCCAATTGTAGGTGATGCCGCCCGTGGCTAACAATCCCACACTATCACTGGGACAAAGTACAGTATCCGCGATCACAGTCGGTAGTGGCGGTGGGTGGACGGTAACAATTTTGGTAACACTATCTTGGCAACCATTAACATCCGTTACCACAAGCTTGACCGGATAATTACCCGGTACAGTATAAGTATGGTTAGGATTGGTTTGATTACCAAAATCTCCATCACCAAAGTCCCAGTCCCATGCGGCAATACTACTCGCAACAGGTATGCCTCCAGTACAAGCAGAGTCCGTAAAGACAAAACTCACCGGTACATTCATGCACTGATCATAGTTGCTAAAAAGTACCTCATAGTTAGAGATGAGGTTATAGGAAAAGTCGCTATAGCGAACGCTAGGTTGCGAATAATTATAAAAACCAAAACGGCCGGGATCAAAGCAACCCGGAAGATCAAAAATGGTATCATTATTAATGATAATCGTTACCCGAGTAGCAGAATATAATAGGGTAAAATCATAGTCCGTGAATGGAGCCCAACCGTTGGCAAAGCTATAGTTAGTAGCTAATGGCGTGCAAGTTGCCGAAGGAGCATGGTCCCAGAAAGAAGGCCAGTAATTAGCTACTCCAGGCTGTACTATCCCCTGAATACGACTAAGGGTATATCCTTCCTCCGCAAGGTACTGTCCTCCTTTGGTTTGGTTTTGACGTTTCCAGTCAAATAAGAAAAAATCATACTGATTGAGGACTCCATCCGGCTCCTTATAGCCAAATACAAAACCCACAAAATCATCATCGCTATTGTCTTCGATCCTGATACGACCATTGATCCTAACATTGAGAAAGGTATCGGGACTCACATAAAAAGTAGGGTCGCCATTGATAGTCTGAAATACAGAGGTACCTCCCCCTTGCACATTCCAGCTACCATTGGCAGCATAGCCTTCTTGGATCCAAGTGTTGAAATCAATATCAGTCTGGCACTGTGCCCAAATAAAAGCCCAGCCAAAAAGGGCCCAAGACAACAAAAATAGTTTTTTCATGAAATCGTCTGATTCTACATTCAAAAAAGCGCGCCTGACTATAAGACAAATAACTTATACAAAAACCCTCATATTCCAACATAATACACAATAAATAATTTTCATTTTATATATTGTACCAATTATCGTAAATAACATTCGATTTGAACAAAACTTTACTCTCAGTCGGTCATAGGTTTAAAAACCGACTCAGTACGAAAACCCTAGTCGTATCAGCTCTCGGATTAGTTTTATTGGCCGGCATACTGTCGTCCACTTCAACTCCAACTTCCATCAGTGGAATCGTCAATGACTACACAGCTGTTTCTTCAGTAGATGTGCAATCAGTAGATGTCTCTAATGCAAGCGCTTTTGCCATAGGAGATAAAGCCCTACTCATCCAGATGAAAGGAGCCATCATTTCTCAGGTAGACGACTCTACTTACGGAGATGTAGCAGACTTTGGTAACGCTGGAAACTATGAGTTTCATACAATTACTGGAATTTCTGGCAATACCGTCAGTTTCGATTATCAAGTATGTGGAGATTATACCATTGCTGATCTAGTACAATTAGTGCGGATCCCAGTATATGAAGATGCAATCATTACCGGCACATTGACAGCAGCAGCTTGGGATGGTAGTACAGGAGGAATCCTGGCCATAGAAGCTACTGGGACTATCACCATGAGTGATAATATTAATGTTCAGACAGTCGGTTTTAGAGGCGGGGAGCTAAACGGCCAAGCCAAAAAGGGCGGTACTACCTATATCTGTGATTTTGCCTCAGGTCAAGGTGGTATTAAAGGTGAAGGCATCACAGAAGTAGCATCAGCAGCTTGTCGTGGTAAAATGGCCAATGGCGGCGGCGGTGGTAATGACCACAATGCTGGCGGTGGTGGCGGTGGCAATTACGGCGGCGGCGGCAAAGGTGGCTACGGATGGAAGTCTAGCACAAAAAGTGATGTCGATAAAGGTGGTATTGGTGGCATACAATTGAAAGATCAATATAATGCAGGAGTACCCAAACTCTTTTTGGGCGGTGGCGGTGGCGGTGGTCATCAAAACAATGGCCTCGCAGTAGGGGCTGCCAATGGAGCAGGTATTGTGATTATTATCGCCAATACCTTAGAAGCTCCGCAAGCAATCAATATTTATGCAAATGCCTTAGATGCCCAAGACGTCAATTTCAATGACGGCGGTGGTGGCGGCGGTGCTGGCGGATCAGTACTATTAAAAATCCAAAATTATTCTCAATCCTCTAATCTCTCCATTGATGTTTCCGGAGGAGATGGTGCAACAATCTCTACCGCTAGTCAACATGGCCCAGGCGGTGGTGGTGGTGGTGGCTATGTCAATAGCCCCAATCCAATCCCAAGTGATATTGCGGTTGAATACTTGGGTGGAGAAGCTGGTTTATTTATCTCATCTAATGCTAGTCATTGGCTAAGCAATACCACACATGGGGCATATGCAGGTCAAGATGGCGCAGTATTCAGCAACTTAGTTTTACAAGATTGCTCTAAACCACCCATCTTGGATTTGGATAAAGATGATCCTAGCTATAACAATTCTACGACTCATAATCTGATGAATGCGTCAACCCCCATCGTTGACGCGGGTGATATCGCAGTAAGTGATGATGATGATACTGAAATGCAACTTCTGATTGTAGAGTTAATCAATCCGTTGGACGGAACGGACGAATACTTAAGTCTAGTGGGTAGCATGCCATCAGGACTAGTAGCTAGCTTTTCTAATGACAACCAAAAGATCATTATAATAGGTGCAGCACAAAAAGCTAATTACGCTACTGCCATCTCAATGATTCATTACCACAATGTGGCCGCATCACCCAACATGGCAGCTCGTACAATCAGTATGTTTGTCAATGACGGTGGGACCGAGAGCAATATTCCCGATGTAACCATAGCGATGTCAGATGAAATTTTACCAGTCGAATTTGTAGACTTTACGGCAGCTTGGGAAACTGATGCTGCAAATCTACAGTGGATTACTGCTGCTGAGGAAGGAGTAAGTCATTATGAAATCCAACGCTCCATAGACACTCGTCTATTTCAAGTAATAGGGCAGCATCCCGCAATCGGAGGTCAAGAACGAACTACTTATACCTTCCCTGATAGCGATGTGCAGGATTTGAATCAGACCAATATTTATTATCGAATCAAATCTATCGATTTTGATGGTCAAAGCTCATTGAGTTCAATCGTCGAGTTAAGTATAGGAGAAGTCAGAGATGAGATCAAGCTTTCGGCTTATCCCAATCCAGCTACCGATTTCATCGAACTCTCCGTTTACGCTCCTGAAGGAGAAATTCAAATCGTAGATATGAACGGAAGCGTTCTCTGGAAGAGGACTACTACAGGAACTCAAGTCAATTTACAAGAGCGAGTGGAGTTACAAGGATGGGCTAGGGGCATCTACTTTGTCCGTGTAGTAAACGACTACGGTACCAAAACACAAAAAATCGTATTGCAATAATATTTCGAAAAGCATATTAAAAGGGGTGGTCTTTCGCAGATCACCCCTTTTATATTGCTGTTTATACCACATTAATGACGTATTGAGAGAAATCACCTATCTTTGAAATTCCAATACCTTGGTAATTTCATGTATCGTGCCGTTATAGTATTCTTGCTCGCTTGCTCTTTTAGTCAATTAATCGCTCAAGATGGATTGATATCCTTTGGATTCATGCTTTCACCAGATCGCTCGAGTCCATCTACTTTTCTCTATTCATACGAAGAACAGGAGAACTTCCAACTCGTTGAGAACGCCAAAACTACGGCCAGTGTCGGAGTTGTGACGCAATATTGGTTGAGTCCTTGGGTAACCCTAAGACTTGGCATCCAATATGCAGACCGTGGTTACAAACAAACTCGCCTTTCGAGCGATTTGTCGCAAATAGATATTACTCGTTATCGTTTTAGTTATTTAAGTTTTCCCCTGACAGTCAAATGTCCGCTCAATCAGGGACCGGCCTTTGTTTACCTTTCTACCGGCGTAGCTACCGATTGGTATTTGCATGGTCATGGAGGAGACTTCTCCTTCTTTAATGACGAGCTAAACCAAGTATCGATGAGTTATCTACTAGGACTTGGCGCTGAAGTAGAACTCAATCAAAAATTCAAATTTGCCTTCGAGCCGGTATTTAGATTGGCAATTACTGATTATTCGGTTAATCGACGCTACCGACCATTTTCACTCGGTGTCAGCCTTCGCCTTCTTTATCGTTAGCGCAATTGATAGCGATCTAAACGACGATACAAAGCAGCACGACTCAAGCCCAACTCTCTCGCTACTAAACTAAGGTTATGACCGTGTTGAGACATGACCTTTTCGATCACCATTTTTTCTACTTCATCTAGTTTATAGCTTGGCAGTTCCCAGTTTCCGACTGTAGTCGAACGCCCAGTCAAGGCAAAGTCATCCGCTTGTAAATGTTCATTTTCAGTCATGATAATGGCCCGTTCGATCGCATGCTGTAATTCTCTAACGTTCCCCGGCCAGGGATAAGTCCTCAGACGTTTCATAGCAGCGGCACTGATTTGCTTAACTTCTTTTTGGTACTGCTTCGCATAACGCAGCAGATAATGTTGTGCCAATAGAGGAATGTCTTCCGTCCGTTCTCGCAGAGGAGGCAAATGAATCTCTACGGTATTGATGCGATAAAGCAAATCTTGTCGAAAGAGTCGTTCTTCAATCTTACTATGGATCGGCAAATTGGTAGCGGAAATCAGACGTATATCCACTGCTATCGGCGCATTGGCCCCTACCCTAGTGATTTGGCGTTGTTGCAAGGCACTCAATAGTTTGGCCTGCAAGGCGAGGGATAAATTGCCAATTTCGTCAAGAAAAAGCGTTCCCTTTTGGGCCATCTCAAAGCGACCGACTCTAGTCTCACGAGCATCTGTAAAAGCTCCTTTAATATGCCCAAACAACTCAGATTCGAACAATGTCTCGCTGATCGAGCCCATATCCACACTGACAAAAGCTTCTTTTTGCCGTCTCGAATTTTGGTGCAAAGCCTGCGCAACTAACTCCTTCCCCGTGCCGTTTTCGCCCAATAGCAGTACATTAGCATCTGTAACAGCAACTTTTTGTATAATGCTAAATACCCGTTGCATACTAGGGCTTTGACCAATAATGTCAGGAAAAGAGTTTTGCGACATAAGGGGAAGATAGAGAAAATCCTTAATTTTCGGACAAGATGTCAATTATGCAATTGCGAATTTTATTTTCCCTCAGCATTTTCTTTTTGTTGGCTTGTCAATCCAAGCCATCAGAAACGAAAAGTTCCACTGCTGCTTCAAGCCCCCAAAACAGTAATACGATACTATCGGAGTTCGCTCCGAATCCAAATCGAGTGCAGGAGGTAGAGCATTTTTACCGCATTTTGCAAAACGATATTGAAGCAGGAGCAATGCGGGTAAGTATATTTGCCGAACCAAACGCTTGGTTGATCGAAGAGCATAGCACCCTAAACTTAGCCAGTATTGAAGAGGTCATTCGTACAAGAGTCACATCATCGAACTTAAGACCAATTGCTCATGAAGTCAGAGGTTCCATATCAGGCGAACCATTGGATATCACCGTCAAATGGCAAGGCAATCATGTAGAAGGGCATTCTCAGTTTCCCCGCCCTGAGCATAAACGACAAGGTAATCTCATCGTAAATGCAGATTTGCCAGCGGGTACGCAAGAGCGCACCGCAACTTTTCATCTTTTATCGACCCTAGACTTAGAGGAAGGCACCGAAATCAAATTCCCTTGGTTCAACGGCCTTTATGCGCAGCTCGACAATATCCATCTAAAAGTGACTGGCACAGTAATGAAAACAGTTCCAGCAGGCACTTTTGAATGTTTGAGGATAGAGTTGATCGGTGCTGATCCCTCTCAAATTGTCTTCCTAAGCAAAGAGCAACCCCGCAAGATCGTCAGCATTGAAGTCTTCGATCTACCGTGGAAGTTTGAGTTGTTATGATGCTTGATGGTGCCGTCTCTGACGAACGCTTAGTTATAAAGAATGGGTTGTGTCCAAGCCATTTCATAGATAGCAGTCTCCACAGGATTGGGATGCTTTTTGTCTGAGATAATTTTAGCTCGCACAAATTGCATATCCTCACTTAGTGTAAAATCAGCTTGCGTTCCAGCGCTTTGCTGCAAGATTTGCGTTTGCTGCTCACCTTGCTGACAACCAATGAATTGTATCTCATAATTGACTCCTTCTTCTGCATCAATTACAATTTTCAGAGTATTGCCGACTCTATCTACTTGTGCCAAGCTCACGCCTGTAGAAGCATAAAAACGGCCCTTTTCCATCGCCTCTAGCAATGCATGCGTTTCCAAAGAATCTGCCTCCACCACAATCCAGCCTCTACCCGAATTACTCCATTTACTATCAATTTGATGATAGTGATGACTATCATCGGTGGCTAGGCTATAAATCAACGGCTTGCCTTGTTTCAGATAAGCAATATTGATGAGGTCCCACATTTCTTCGGTCCCAATATGAGTAGAATCACCCATATTTTGGACTTGAGGATGCCCATTGAATACTTCAAAAAAGCGTTCGCCCTGCAAGGCGATCATATCCTCCACACTAATCGCATAATGAAAGTTAGGATGATTGATATGGATGATCATCGGCTCGCCTGTTGCTTGACGTTGGGCGAGGACCGCATCGATATTATTTTGCAATACATCCACAATGCTACTGCCGCCTTGAGGCTTGATCAATTCCTGTACGTTTGTGGCGTTGAGATGAAGGGGAGCGCCCTCATATTGATCTGTGATTTCTTCTGCGCGAATCACCAAAAAACGATCCTTTTCCTCAAAGAGGGGAAGATATTCGTCGTAAGTTTTGAGTTTGACTTCGATACGGCCCGAATCTTCACGCGAAACGACCCAATCCTCTCCGTATTTTTCGAGGTAATCAGCATAGGCATCTTGATAGATTTCCCCTGCCGGAATCCTTTTCCAGAACTCTCCTTCAGCCAAACGATTGTGATCCGTAAGAGCCAAAAAATGATAGTCTCGCGACTTATACCAATCCATAATCATTTCCGGAAACTCATCCCCATCACTCCAATAGGAGTGAGTGTGTAAGTTTCCTTTGAACCATTGCTTCGTGGGAGCTTTGGTTTGAGGCTCGTTGCATGCAATAAAACCCAATAGCACTCCGGCGAGCAGACTGTAAATACCGCAAAATCTTTTCATCCCCATCAGGATAAAAAGATTTTGCTAGAACTCCAATGAAGAGGAAGGAGTAATTTTGAAATCAGGGTATTATTTACTTACAAGCTCCGTCAGAATATTCGGGTATACCGGCACATTCAGCATGACAAGAGTTACTATAAGTCTTATCGTTACAACCACAAACTGGCTCATAAACTTGAATACAAAGGCAGTCTGGGTCTTGAACCTCTATACAAGTTTGTGTTTTGCAGGCCGAAAACGAAACAGCAACAAAAATTAGGCTTGGGATGATCATTTTTAAGACTTTCATAAAATTGGGTTTTGCGTCTTTGAATTACTGAATTTACAACAGCATTTCCTTAAAAACGGGCATCCAAACCAACTTGCTGCATCCCTTAGCTCATCGTGTATGCTTATTTTTTATCCGTGTCCACTTCACTATTGTTCATGCGAACTTTAGTTTCATCACCTAGCGTGTACTGATATCCGAGCACTCCCCGTAGCTATATGTTGAGATCCCTTTACATTCGGCTTCGCAAGAATTACGGTAGGTTTTGCCATTGCAGCCACACACTGGCTGATATAAGTCAATACAGTTTTCGCAATGGGGAAACGAATATTCGAAACAAGGTTCTTGTTGACAGCCCGTGAAGCTTACAAAGGCCAAAATCATCCCCAGAAGCAGCATTTTCATTGAATTCATAATTGTGTTTTGTTAAATGATGCTGCAAGCTCTACTTCAATTTTTACACAAAAGATGTCGGTACAGTCAGACTGCACCGACTCTGAGCGTCTTTACACGATTGACTATAATGTTGTTTTCAGCCTAGGATACCCAAGCGAAAAGCCAGTGCAACCATATGAGGACCATTCTCAGCATTCAGTTTTTTGCGTAGCTGCCGACGATAAGTCTGTACAGTCTCAAAACCAATTTCAAGCCTCCCGGCTATCTGATGCGTCGTCTGTCCGTGGGCGACCCATTCCAACACCTGTCGCTCGCGAGCACTCAACCCTAAATCACATTGTGAAAAACGTAGCATAAGCTTGCTTTTCAGGAAGGTGCAAAGGCTCAGTGAGAGGGACA
>JBGCFA010000385.1:0-11275 GCA_045106675.1 Bacteroidia bacterium | reverse complement strand
AAACTGCTTTTCAAAAATTATTGGTTTCAGTTCCCTTTTCGGATTGGGGAGGCAGAGATTATCGCTTTCAGCGGAACGCGAGAAGTTGATGGCAAGCAATATGAGACCGTTTTTGCGAGCTGGGGTAGCGAGGATGCGAACCGTGATTTTGATCAATTTATCCTTTATCTTGATCCTGAAACGAAGCTTTGTGAATATCTTTATTTTACGGTGCGAGAGGCTATGCAGCCGATTCACCTCAATGCACGCTTCTCTGATTTCCGTCTTGTTGGAGTCATGAAACTACCTTTTTTGCAGGAGGTGCGTTATGGGGCTCCAGGGGAAGAGGGTATGCGCTTTCATGAAAATCGTTACGAGTCTATAGAACTATTGCCATAATCCCCACTATGACTATCGAATCACTTAATCAGGAATTTGAGGCAGTTCGACCTCAACTCAGAGCCTATCTACTCCGCATGACGGCTCATCAAGAAGACACAGAAGATCTGGTACAAGAGACTTACATCAAGGCACACAAAGGCTTAGCGAGTTTTGCCGGTGATTCGAGTCTTAAAACCTGGATTTTTGCCATAGGCTCCAATCTAACTCGGGACTATCTACGCGCGCGCAAACGTTGGCCCGAGCATGTAACGGACATCTGTAAAACGGCAGCCTTGCAAAATCAAGCCTTTTTTGGGGAACAAATGCGTATTCGCCAGACCTCTCCTCAAGGCCAGTTTGAGATCAAGGAGCATATTGTATTTTGCTTTACTTGCATTGGCAAATCCTTAGCGCTTGAGCAGCAAATCGTGATTCTCCTCAAAGAAGTTTACGAATTCACCACTAAGGAGATTGCTATCATCATCGACAATAATGAGGCGATGGTCAAATATTACTTGCGGATCGGGCGAGCCAAGATGATCGAGATATTTGACCGCCGTTGCTCGCTGATCAATAAAGAAGGCGTTTGCCACCAATGTACCGAACTCAATGGCATCTTTAATCCAGAACAAAAAGCTGCTGAAGAAGTCGCCAAAATAGCCATGGCTCGCGCTGCCGAGAAGGGCGATAAAGAAGAATTATTTGATCTTAGATTGCAATTGGTTAAGTCAATCGATCCTTACGAATCAGATGCCTCAGAATTGCAACTGCATCATTTACAACACAATAGAAGGGTAATGGAAAAGTATTTAGAAAAAGATTGAGCAAATCCTATCGTTTGACTAAGGCTGCTTCGTCAAAGAGGCAAAATTATAAAACGAATGAAAACTTTAATCCTTTTTCTCATCATCTCAAACACCCTAAACATCATGGCCCAAGACGGACAAGCATCTACCGAGCGTAAGGCTTTTAGCCGCGAAACGAGCGTCAGTATTCGTATCGAAGCCTCTCCTGCGATCATTTGGAGTCTCATGACTCAAGCGAGTGATTTTCCACGCTGGAACTCTACGATCGTGTCTATGGAGGGCGAAATCACAGAAGGTAGCAAAATCGCCCTCGTCTCCACGCTTGATCCCAAGCGCACTTTCAAACTCAAAGTCAAAAGTATCAGTCCTGAGCAAGAGATGATTTGGGGCAGTGGGGCGGCTCCTTTTTTCAAAGGAACGCGTACTTACGGTCTGACTAAGGAGGCAGAAGGCGTCTATGTCTTCTCTATGACTGAGAAAATCGGTGGCTTGATGTTTCCGATGGCCGCGGGCTCCATCCCTCCTTTTGATGACTCTTTTTCGCAGTTTGCCGCTGACCTTAAAAAGGAAGCAGAAGCGATTGAGGCAGGGAAGTAAGCAATCCGCTAAGTTAAATTGACATGGCTCACCCAATTTCAATATTGGGTGAGCCTATTCTTTGAGGGAAAGTCTTTCGTTTTGCAGATGTTTTGATGGCAAATGGTGATAATACATGATGACGAGAAGTGGGGCTAGCTTTAGGCTTTGATGCCTAAGGTGAGAGGGTGGAAAAAGAAATTTTCCTGCCCTATAATTAATAGTACCAGACCCCTTTACCTGCTCAAAATCGCCCCTGAGTATTTGGTTTTAGCATTATTACTATAGATATTGGTTATCCGGTGATTGGTCAACCAATAGTAAAAGTTTTATATGTTTTGAGCATTGCCGGCTTAGAATTGAACTGAATGATTTATGTACTGCGACTCGCGATGTCAGCTAGCATGCTCATTTTTTGTCAAAACGACTGAAGACTAATTTTACGAGGAGAATATCTAAGTTTCATTATTACTCAGGGGCAAATCACTTATCCAATTGGGGTAGGAGAGCAATCTTTGTATGAAGCAGCTTTGCTTCCTTAAGCTAGTAAGTACCTAAATCCTTATACTGATTTATTTCGAATTCAAGCACTGCTTGTCAACAGGATTGCTATGCCTGCTGATAATAAAGTGATCAAAACCAAGATTGAACATCAAGAATGATAAATAATCAAAGCAAAAATTATAAACGCAAAATGGACGCTCTGGATAAACCCTTGGCCTTTTTCAAGCTTGATAAGCCTTCCTACTCCATTATCAATGTTGAAAGTTTCTCTCAGGGAAATTGGTTTTCGAGTCGCCAACAAATCAATTAATACTACATATAATGAAAAGACCTACTTTATCTTACTCGCAGGAAAACTTCACTTTTCGAAAGTCGAGAGTCTTTAAAAGATTCTCGACCAAAATGATCACTTGCTCTATTACCTTAATGGCATTGGTGCTAATGCCATTTTACTTGTCGGCCCAATCACCGGCTTCAAATTTGGGTGGTTTGGCCGACTGGAAGCTAAATGCCTTTAGCGGTACATTGAATATCAGCCAAAGTAACAACGGCTTGTCATATGTTGACAACAAACAACCCCTAAGTACTCACTCCAACAGCAATTGGTTTTATCTCTCCAATGGCTATACTTATTTCAAATGCCATGTGGGGAATCCTACTTCTGGCGGTTCTGGTAATCCACGTTCGGAGTTAAGAGAGATGAACGGTAGCAGCGAAGTTTATTGGGATGGAACCACTAGTACCGAATACTCAATGAAGTGGAAGGTTAGAATAGATAAGCTACCGTATTCTGGGAAATTGGCCTTTGGGCAAATCCATGACAAATCGAGTACAATTGATGATGCGGTACGTGTGCAAGCTCAAGGTAATGGGTTACAAACCACTGGTCAAATCAGAATGCGTATGCTTGGATACGCTACTGATACGGGTGAAAATTCTACTGCTGTTGATGATGAAACCGGATTTTACTTCAATATGGGACAGGAATTGTATCTAGAGCTGACTATGCAAAACAGCATCATTAATCTATATCTGTTAAATAGCAGTGGTTCTCGGACACAGACAATCTGGACTTCTAATTCGATCAATGCAGATGAGAGCTATTTCAAAGCAGGTTGCTATCTACAATCGGTAAAGGATTATTCAAACTCTGACAAAAGTACTAGTAACTTTGGCTTAGTAGGTATCAGCTATCTTGATATCAGCGATTCTAACGGTGGCGGCAGTAACTGCGACAATACAGCTGTTCCTGCCAATCGTCATGTAGACAATATTGGTACTACTTCTGCTACAGTCGATTGGAATGCTGTTGCTAACGCTAATCACTATAATGTACGCTGGCGTAAAACAGGTACTACTAGTTGGTCTTTTCAGTATAGCATCCAGCCAAATACTACTCAACATACGATCACAGGGCTAAGTTCCAATACTACTTATGAGTGGCAAGTAAGATCCAAATGTGATGATGGCATAGGGGCTGCATATACTGCTGGACCTGGGCCCAACTTTACTACTTCAGGTTCAGGAGGAGGAGGACTACCTTCGCCTTGGCAAACCACTAATATCGGTACTGTTTCTGCGACAGGTAGTGCTTCGTATTCAGGTAGCACGTTTAGCATTCAAGGATCAGGAGCTGATATTTGGAATTCATCCGATGAGTTTCGCTTTGTCTACCAAAGTATGAGTGGAGATGGCGAAATAATTGCCAAAGTAAACTCTCTCACCAATACCAATTCTTGGGCCAAAGCGGGTGTGATGATTCGAGAATCGCTTTCTGCGGGCTCTAAACATGCTATGACGATTGCTAGACCTGGGACTGGTGGAGTTTCCTTCCAGCGTAGAACTTCAACCAATGGGGGTAGTTCTCATAGCTCAATTGGAAACGTCGGCTTGGCCGAGTGGGTACGGATCGTTCGTTCTGGTAACAGTTTTACTTCTTACCATTCCAACAATGGTAGCAGTTGGACACAAATTGGAAGTGCCGTCAATATCTCCATGTCATCCACCGTTTATGTAGGGCTTTGTGTGACTTCGCACAACGATGGCACCCTAACTACTGCTTCTATCAGCAATGTCTCCGTAAATGCTGGTTCTACAGTGCCAACTGGTAATCTTGCGCTCAATAAATCTACCTCTCAATCTTCTAATTATTCCAATACATCTGGGCAGTCCTTCAAGGCTGTAGATGGCAATACCAATGGTAATTGGAGCGGTGGTTCTGTTACTCACACCAGTGGTTCTCAATCCAATGGATGGTGGGAAGTAGATCTGGGGGCAAGCTATCCGATTGGTGATATCGTCATCTGGAATAGAACTGATGGCTGCTGCACCTGGCGTTTGGGTAATTTTACCGTGAAAGTAGAAAATGCAAGTGGTTCCACCGTATGGTCGCAAACCATCACTTCTGCTCCTTCTCCTTCTATTCCGATCAATGCTGGCGGCGTTTCTGGAAGAGTGATCCGGATTGAGCAAAATTTGAATGCGCCTCTATCCTTAGCCGAAGTACAGGTCTATGCTTCTAGTGGTTCAAGAACAAGCGTAGCTGAAAACCTGCTTAAGGTATATCCAAACCCTGCCACCTCTGCGATTATAGTTGATGGACTAGAAGAAGGGGAAGAAGTCGTAATCTTCAATACACTTGGTAGCTTGGTTATGACTAGTACAGTTAGAAAAGTCAATATTTCTACTTTGGCTAAAGGCATCTATGTCGTCAGAGTGAAAGGACGTAAGCCAGTCAAATTTGTCAAAGAATAGGGACTACCTCTGTATCTGATTAATAAATACTCAATTATTTGTTTTCAATAGGTACAGCTTTGCTGGAAAACAAAAAACGGTTCTGATTATTCAGAACCGTTTTTATTTATCCTCGCATTCGCCATTGATCTGCGATCAATAAAAACCGTATTTTCATCATACTAATTTATCAGGTCCGATGAACAAACTACTCACTGTACTACTATTTACTTTTTGTTTTAGTGCGACCCCTGTTGAGCCAGATCCGCCTCGACTCATCGTCAGAGGGGATGATATGGGGTATACCCATTCTGGGAACGAGGCCTTAATTCAGTGTTCCCTGCAAGGTATCCAAACCTCTATCGAAGTAATTGTCCCTTCACCTTGGTTTCCTGAAGCCGTCCAAATGCTAGCAAAGCATCCCGATATTGATGTCGGAGTCCATATTGCGCTGACCAGCGAGTGGGACAACATCAAATGGCGACCCATGACGGCTTCTGCTAGTTTGACCGATGAGGACGGCTATTTCTATCCGATGATTTATCCTAATCCCAATTATCCTGCTTTGTCTCTCTCCGAGAACGCTTGGAAACTTAAAGAGCTCGAAGCGGAAATGAGGGCACAAATAGAAATGGCTCAGAAGAAAATCAAAAACCTCACTCATATTTCTGGTCATATGGGTTGTACGAGCTTTGACCCTAAGGTAAATGCACTCGCCAAACGATTGGCAAAGGAATATAAGCTAGATATTGATCTCGCTGAGCATAATGTCAAATACATTGGCTACGATGGCCCTCATCAAACAAGCGATGAAAAGATAGATAGCTTCATCAAACAACTCCATGCGATGGAAGCAGGACAGACTTATCTCTTTGTGGAGCATCCGGGCTATAACAATGCTGAACTACAAGCCATCCACCACATCGGCTATGAAAATGTAGCCGCTGATCGACAAGGGGTAACGGATTTATTTACCAGTGAACTGGTCAAACAAGTGATCCAAGACCTCGGTATTGAATTGATTAGCTATGCCGATTTACCAAAATAGGCCAATTCTCTAATTGATGTATCTTTAGGGCCGTTCCACCCTAAAACTGACTCATGAGCGCTACTTCCCGTAAATGGTATCAACGGATTCCACATCCGGTATTGATGCTGTTTGGTATCATCGTCTTGATGACCATCCTTAGCTACATCGTTCCCGCAGGGGTCTACGAAAGAGTGGAAATCGACGGTAGGCAGCGAGTAGTCTCTGGTTCTTATCAACAAATTGAATCCACGCCCGTAGGTTTGATGGATATGTTCAAGGCGATCCCTCTTGGCTATAAAACCGCTGCAGAGATCATTTTTGTCGTATTGGCGAGTGGGATTATGTTTGGCATACTCGAAAAAACGGGTACCATTGAAACCAGCGTAGGCACTCTGATCAAAAATATAGGACAGGAAAAAAAGTTTCTCATCGTTGTCCTACTTACTTTTTTGTACGGTTTTTTTGGCGTGGCCATTGGCTACGAAAGCAATATCGCCTTGGTACCCATAGCAGCGGTTGTGGTATTGTCTTTGGGGGGCGATCTCGTCTTAGCCGCAGGGATTGCAGTGGGGGGCATTACGGTGGGCTTTGGACTTTCTCCAATCAATCCTTATACCGTAGGGACGGGCCACAAGATCGCGGAGCTACCGCTATTTTCGGGGGCGATGCTTCGCACAACGCTTTGTCTTGCAGGCTTGGCAATATTGGCGTGGTACAATCTGCGCTACTTCAAAAAAATCCTTCAAGACTCCAATCGATCCCTTGGAAAAGGACTCAACGAAAAAGGCTTGAGCTTATCTAAACCCTTGGCGACATATCAAATGAACGCTAATCATTGGTTGATTTTGAGTATTGCTTTAGTTGGGATTGCCGTCATGTTTGCCGGGATATTTATCTACGGTTGGTACATCAACGAAATCTCCGCCATCTTTTTGATGGTGGCGATTGTATGCGGTATTGTGAATCAGATGGGAGGAAAAACGTTCAGTGAAACTGTCCTCAAATCCATCGCAGAAGCCGCACCGGGCGCTTTTATGGTTGGCTACGCTACCTCGATCAAAGTAGTGATGGAAATGGGCAATATCAGCGATACGATCGCATACAGCCTCTCTGGTGTACTCGCGCAATTGCCGACCTATGTTTCGGCTGTCAGTATGTCGCTTGCCCAATCAGCGATCAATATGCTCATCCCCTCGGGTAGCGGACAAGCTCTCGCGACTCTTCCTGTGATGCTCCCCGTCGGAGAACTCGTCGGTCTTACGTCTCAAACTACGATATTAGCCTTTCAGATCGGAGATGGGGTAACAAATTTGTTTAATCCTGCACTTGGTGGATTGATCGCGATGCTGGCATTTTGCCGTGTACCTTTTGATCGTTGGTTGCGCTACATCATGCCTTTGGTGGGCTGCTTGATGCTGATCGCGGCAGCTTTCTTGATTTTTAGTGTCGCGATAGATTGGCAGTAGCGCTGCAAAATTTTGCGGCGCCCAAAATCAGCATCATCACAAAAACTTGTGATGATACATTGAAATAAAATATATGAACGCACAAGAAATACTCACGAAACTCGTCTCATTCCCCGTTTTAGGTGGGCAAAGCAATCTTTCGATCCTCAACTGGATTGAAGATTATCTAAAACAACACGGAGTAGCCTATACGCTCGTCCCCAATCCCGAAGGCACCAAAGCCTCTCTGCATTGTCGGATCGGACCTGCTGTAGATGGTGGGGTGATCTTGTCCGGGCATATGGATGTCGTTCCCGTAGAGGGACAAAGCTGGGATACCGACCCCTTTACATTGACAGACGGTGGCGATGGAAAACTCTATGGCCGAGGGAGCTGCGATATGAAAGGTTTTATTGCTTGTTGCTTGGCGGTATTGCCTGAGATGCTAGCCGCAGAACTCAAAAAACCCATCTATTTTGCTTTTTCATATGATGAGGAAATTGGCTGTTTGGCTGCGCCAGAACTCGTCGCTCATATCAATACGACTTATAAGGAGAAGCCAATCTACGCTATCATAGGCGAACCTTCTATGATGGAACCGATCGTAGGCCAAAAGGGCATCGTCTTATATCAAACCACCACCAATGGTTCTGCAGGGCATAGTAGTCGGATCAAACAAGAAGTTAGCGCGATCCACGAAGCAGCCCGTTTGGTATTGTGGCTAGAGGCTAAGATGGATGCGTTAGTGGAGGCTGGACAGATCGATGAACGCTTTGACCCTCCGCACTCTTCCCTCCATATCGGAATGATAAAAGGAGGCATTGCCACCAATGTGATTGCTGATGAGTGCAGTTTTTCATGGGACGCCCGTTTGATTCCCGCTGATGCTCTCGCAGATATCACCGCTGAGTTTGATGCGTTTTGTCGTTCCCGCGAAGCGGAACGCCAGAAAGTCTTCCCCGATTTTAAGATCACAACCGAGGAGCTACATCCTTGGGTGCCCTATCTCGATACTCCTGAGCATTTGCCAGTAGTTGATTTCATCAAACGCCTCTCTGGGAAAGACAAACTTGACGCGGTTTCCTATGCCGCCGAAGCCGGACAGTTCGCCGAAGGCGGCTTTCAATCCGTAATCTGTGGCCCCGGCTCTATCGCTCAGGCCCATCGCGCCAATGAGTTTGTCGAGATCGAGCAACTAGCGGCAGGAGTGAAGATGATACAGGACCTCGTCAAAGAATTGGGTTAGATAGCCAATATAGAGTCTCCAACACCCAATATTCAACTGATCGATTTCTCCTTTGATGGGTATCCCCGTTCACTATTCTACAGTTTGATGCAACTGTCATGGGCAAACATAGCTCTCCTAATAAAGCTTCAAATATGAAAGGTGCTAGTGTGTTCTTCGCAATCTGCCTATTGGTGGGAGGAAATGTTTGGGCCCAAAGTCCTCTGGATAGTCTTACCCAAGCCCTGCAAACGCTTCAGGAAAATTCTGGTCTGCCCGGTTTTGCTGTGGCTATTTTAGATGCTGAAGAGATTAAATATACTCAAGGATTTGGCTATGCTGATCTTCGCGAAAAAGTAGCTTATACTCCTCAGACGGTACAAAATATTGCATCAATCTCGAAAACGGTGATTGGCGTCAATTTGATGAAAGCGGTAGAGATGGGCAAGCTCCAACTCGATGACCCGATCAATAAGTATTTACCATTTGAAGTCAACAATCCGTGGTTTCCTGAGACGCCGATTACTATCCGGCATTTGGCTACGCATACGAGTAGTATTCGCGATAAAAACTATATGCATTCCTATTTACTAGAGGAAACCGATGCAGCCCAAGACCCCGATGTGCCAAAAGCATGGGCGACGTTTATTGGCAAGCATGAACACATGGATATGGAAAGCTTTTTTCGTCGCTGTCTAGTTCCAAAAGGGAAGTGGTACAAAAAGAAAAACTTTCTCAAAGAGCTTCCGGGAAGCACTGCGTCTTATAGCAATATCGGTGCTTCTCTGGCGGCTTTTGTCTTAGAACAGGCCGTTGGAGAACCCTTCTATGAATTTTCACGCAAACACCTAACGGGGCCATTACAGATGTTGCATTCTGATTGGATGGCAGATAAGGTCGTTGATGAACCATTGGCAACGCTTTATTTTCAAGATGGAAAAAGAGTGCCCGGCTATTCTTTGATTACTTATCCTGATGGAAGCTTTCGGACCAGTGTAGCCGATATGAGTTTGTATTTGCAGGAGATGATCAATGGTTATATGGGGGAGAGTGATTATCTCCAAGCAGCTTCCTTCAAGGCATTACTGCCCGGCGATGATGATGAAAGCCGAGTTTTTTGGGGCATGGGACAGACCAGTCGTAACATTGGGCATAATGGGGGCGATCCGGGAGTGCGAACCGATATGCACTTCAATGCAGATACCAAAATTGGTTATATCCTTTTTTGTAATATGAGCGTCGAAGACAACGACAAATTGCACGCTCAATATTTGAAAATACTCGAGCTGCTGCATGATTACGGCCCCAGGCTTTGAAATGGGCAATGGTGAACTTCCAAATTCAATGGATGGAGTTGATTTTCCATTGGACATTCAAATTCATTATTGGTTATTGAGCGGTTTAAGCTCTAGATTTGCAGTATGATACGCATTGGCGAATACCAGAGTCTCCGCATCGAGCGAGAAATGCCCCAAGGTTATTACCTAAGTGATGAGGAAGAGAATGAAATCTTACTCCCTCGTGGTTATGTGACTGATGAGATGGAGATCGGTGATGCCTTGGCAGTGTTTGTTTACAATGATTCGGAAGATCGACCTGTTGCTACTACCGAAACGCCTCTTTTTTGCGTCGATGAGTTTGCTTACCTCGAAGTGATTGATGCCAATGAGATTGGTGCATTCTGTGAATGGGGAGTTTCTAAAGGCCTTTTTGTTCCTTTTCGCAATCAAGTGAGGACACTCGAAAAAGGCCAGCATTATGTTGTCTATATGTATTTGGACAAACTCACCAAGCGTTTGGTCGGGACGACAAAGCTAGATAAATATCTCACCAAAGAAGCCGAAGATGAGTTTGAAATGGGGGAAGAGGTAGATCTCTTGGTTTATACAAAAACTGATTTGGGCTTTAACGTGATTGTAGATAAAACCTACAAAGGCCTGATTTACGATAATGAAATCCGTCAAGAAATCAGGATCGGTCAAAAACTCAAAGGATATGTTAAGCCACTGCGCGAAGATGGTAAGCTAGACATTAGCCTAGATCAAATTGGCCATCTCAATATTGAACCTAATGCGCAATACCTTTTAGCGGAGTTAAAAGCATCAGAAGGTTTTCTTTCCTTTACCGACAAAAGTGATCCTAATCATATCCGAGAACGCTTTGGTATCAGTAAAAAGCTATTCAAAAAAGCCCTCGGAACGCTTTATCGCCGAGAATTGGTCGTCCTCAAAGAGGATGGGATTTATTTGAAGTAGGAAGTTGAAGCGGTAACACAAAACTGCCGCGACGCAAGATTTTGTGTCGCTCCTACCCAAACGTTCCGCGAAGCGAGTACAAATCTACCGACTACCGACTACCGACTCTAAGACGCAAAATCTTGCGTCTCTACCCAAGCGTTCTGCGAAGCGGCAGAATCAACTCCTTTTCATCACCTTGTCTAATCGGCGCAAAATCTTGCGTCTCTGCCCAAGCGTTCTGCGAAGCGGCAGAATCAACTCCTTTTCATCACCTTGTCTAATCGGCGCAAAATCTTGCGTCTCTACCCAAGCGTTCTGCGAAGCGGCAGAATCAACTCCTTTTCATCACCTTGTCTAAT
>JBGCFA010000384.1:0-17860 GCA_045106675.1 Bacteroidia bacterium | reverse complement strand
TAAATTTGGTATCCAACTATACACCCTACGCGATGATATGCCCAAAGATGCCAAAGGCATGCTCAAGCACATCTCTGACTATGGTTATACGCAGATTGAGGGCTTCGAAGGCTCTCAGGGGATGTTTTGGGATATGGCGCCCAAAGAGTTCAAATCTTATATCGACGGCCTCGGCCTAACGATGGTTTCTAGCCATTGCAATATCAACGAAGACTTCGAAACCAAAGCGGCCCAAGCTGCGGAGGTTGGTATGAGCTATCTGATTTGCCCCTACCTCGGTGCGCAAAAGACGATGGATGATTGGAAGCGCATCACTGATCAATTCAACTCATTGGGTGATATTTGTGCCAAAAACGGTATCCGCTTTGCCTATCACAATCATGCTTACTCCTTCGCAGAACTCGAAGGTCAGATCCCACAGGATTATCTCATGGACAATGTCAATCCTGAGACGGTTGATTTTGAACTCGATCTTTATTGGGTAGTATCTGCTGGTGTTGATCCGATTCCTTATCTACAAAAATACAAAGACCGTATTCGTCTCTGCCACGTCAAGGACCGCATGAAAGATGCCCCTGCTGACGAAATGCAGGCTTCTTGTAATTTAGGAACAGGTTCTATCAATTTCCCAGAAATCCTCAAGGTAGCAGCTGCCAACGGTATGGAGTATTATATCCTTGAGCAGGAACGCTATGATGGTTCTACGCCGCTTCAGAGTGCTGAAGCCGGAGCTAAATATATGTCTCAGTTACAGTTTGCTTAGACAAAAAAAGGCTGACGGGCTATCGATCCTGTCAGCCTTTTTTACCCTCTGCGTTTTCTTTCCCATCCATGAGCGCATACGACTCCTTTACCAAGCATTATATATCGGTTGACAATATCATTTTTGGTTTTGCCCAAGGAGAACTAAAGGTATTATTGATCAAACGCAATTTTGAACCTCATCAAGGCAAATGGTCTTTGATGGGAGGATTCGTTCGCCAAGGCGAAAACCTCCAAGATGCCGCCGCAAGGGTAGTGCTGACCCTCACGGGTTTAGCGGATGTGTTTATGGAGCAAGTCAAAACCTATGGGGCTATCGATCGAGATGATGAAGATCGTACGATTTCGGTCGCTTATTATGCCTTGATTAGAGTAGATCAGTATGATGCCGCCCTTGGCGAAGGCCACGGCGCAAAGTGGTTTCCCATCGAAGCATTGCCTAAGTTGATCTTTGATCATGCCCAAATGATCCAAGACGCGCTCAAAGTCCTACAAGAAAAAACGCGCCAAAAACCCATCGGTTTTAATCTCCTCCCCCTCAAGTTTACCATCCCACAACTTCGCTTACTCTACGAAGTCATCAATCAAAAGCAGCTCGATCACGGCAACTTTAGCAAAAAACTCCATAATATGCAGCTGCTTGAACGCCTCGACGATAAAGATAAATCCCAATCCAAAAAGGGGGCTTATTATTACCGTTTTGATCCCCTGCGCTATCGTGCCCTTGAGACTGAAGGCCTAAACTTCGACCTCAAATAAGCAACTTATTATAAGGATTCCCTTCCTAAGGGCTCATCGCCGTTTGCTGCTTAGATAAATACTTGTACATTCATAAATGTATTTATTACATATATAGATGCTCCTACTCAAAAGACTGCTACCAAAATCATGGAAAAAGAACTCGTGATTGGCTTAGACTATGGTACTGACTCTGTGCGTGCTGTTTTGATTGACACTAGCAATGGGCAAGAGTTAGCTTCAGACGTCTATTATTATGCCCGATGGGCGCAAGGCAAGTATTGTTTGCCAGCCCAAAATCAATTTCGGCAACACCCACAAGACTATATTGACGGCCTCGAGAACACGATTCACAATCTGTTCGCTGGGCCAGATGATCCACTCCGGATTTTAGTCAAAGGTATTGGCGTCGATACGACAGGTTCTACCCCCGTTGCGGTCGATCATAGTGGCACTCCGCTCGCGCTACTGCCTGAGTTTGCCCACAATCCCAACGCTATGTTTGTCCTCTGGAAGGATCATACCGCCATCTTAGAGACCGAACAAATCAACACTCATGCTGCCCATCATCAACCCAATTATCTGCAATACGTTGGCGGTATCTATAGCTCTGAGTGGTATTGGGCTAAACTATTGCACATTATCCGAGCAGATGAGGCAGTCCGTGAAGCTGCGTTTTCATGGGTAGAGCATTGCGATTGGATTCCTTTTTTGTTGACTGGAGGCAATGATCTGAGCCAGATGAAGCGTAGCCGATGTGCTGCCGGACATAAGGGCCTTTGGCATTCAGATTGGGATGGTTTGCCGCCCAATGAGTTTTGGCAGGCTCTTGATCCTTTATTGGATGGCATCGTGGATCGTCTTTATACGGAAACTTATACCTCCGATCTCCCTGCTGGTACTTTGAGTGACGGCTGGGCCGAACGCTTGGGTCTATCCTCTAGAGTAGTAGTCGCCGTTGGTGGTTTTGACGCACATATGGGAGCTGTGGGAGGAGAGATTCAGCCTTATAGTCTTAGCCGTATCATGGGCACTTCTACTTGTGACATTTTAGTGGCTCCGGAGGCAGATCTCGCAGATAAGTGCGTAAATGGCATTTGTGGTCAGGTTGTGGGTTCTGTTATCCCAGGTATGGTGGGACTTGAAGCGGGACAATCAGCCTTTGGTGATGTCTATGCTTGGTTTCGCGATCTATTGAGTTGGTCGATCGAACTATTGCCTGCCGATACCTCTAATCGGGAACGTCTAGTCGAACAAATGATCGATGCTTTGATCCCCCAGCTCAGCGCGGCGGCTGCCGCTTTGCCCTTAGATGGTGAGCATGAGATCGCCCTTGATTGGTTCAATGGTCGTCGCACCCCCGACGCCAACCAACGACTCAAAGGCGCTCTGTTTAATCTCAATTTGGGCAGTGATGCCCCCAGGGTTTTTCGTTCGCTGGTGGAGGCGACCTGCTTTGGAGCCAGAGCAATCGTTGAACGTTTTCAATCAGAAGGGGTGCCGATCAAAGAAGTGATTGGCTTAGGCGGCGTTGCCAAAAAATCTCCCTTCGTCATGCAAACCCTTGCCGATGTACTGCAAAGGCCGATCAAAATAGCTCGCTCTGAGCAAAGCTGTGCCCTAGGTGCCGCTATGTTTGCGGCCATTGCTGCAGGGATCTACCCAGACGTTCGCGCAGCGCAACAAAATATGGGGCAAGGTTTTGAAAAAACCTACCTCCCTCAACAAGATCGTGCCCAGCACTTTGATCAACTCTATGCTCGCTATCAAGAGGCGGGCAAATTTGTCGAATCCTTTTCTCGCTAAGTCAATCCTATGGCCAATCCCGCTTACCAGCAAATCCGCGAAGCAGCCTATGCTGCCAATTGTGAACTGCCCCGCTTGGGCTTAGTCCTCTTTACTTTTGGCAATGTCAGTGTCGCCGATCATCGTTTAGGAGTATTCGCAATCAAAGCAAGTGGCGTTCCTTATGAGGCGCTCACTCCCGAAAAAATGGTCATCGTCAACTTTGATGGTCAAACGGTGGAGGGAGCCTTGCGTCCCTCTTCTGATACCCTGACCCATGCGGTACTTTACAAACACTGGCCTGATGTCAATAGTATAGTACATACTCATTCTACGCATGCTACGGCCTGGGCGCAAGCTCAAATGGATGTTCCCATTCTCGGTACGACTCATGCCGATCATCTAACCATAGATGTGCCTTGCGCGCCCGTCATGAACGATGCGATGATCGAAGGCGACTATGAGTTACAGACGGGGCATCAGATTTTGGACTGCTTCGCAGAACGCCAAATCGACTATCACGAAGTAGAAATGGTCTTGATTGCCAATCACGGGCCTTTTTGCTGGGGACAGTCAGCGCAAACAGCGCTTTATAATAGCGCCGTTCTCGAAGAGATCAGCAAGATGGCTTGGATGACTCGTCAGATCAACCCCAATGCAGCTCGTCTCAAAGACAGCCTAATCCGCAAACATTACGAACGCAAACACGGCAAAAACGCTTATTACGGGCAGGAGTAGACTGGTTTGTTTCAACCCGCAATTTGCCCCTTCAACTAATCAATCAATAACAAATGCTCTCTCAATACGAAGCTTGGTTTGTAACCGGCAGCCAAGATCTATACGGCGATTTAGCCCTGCAGCAAGTAGCGGCCAATGCTCAGCTTGTCGCCAATGGTCTCAATCAGCATGCTAATTGCCCCCTAAGGATTGTCTATAAGCCGATTTTGACGACTCCAGACGCTATCTATCAGCTCTGTCAAGAAGCGAATACGACTCCCAATTGTATCGGTCTGATTTGTTGGATGCACACTTTTTCGCCTGCCAAAATGTGGATTGCAGGCCTCAAATCTCTGCAAAGACCCTTCCTGCACCTACATACCCAGTTTCAGGCAGAGATCCCCTGGGAGTCGATTGATATGGATTATATGAATCTCCATCAATCTGCGCATGGGGGGCGCGAATTTGGCTTTATCGGTAGTCGGATGGAGCTCAAGCGCAAAGTCGTAGTAGGACATTGGCAAGATGAGGCCGTACAAAAACGAATTCATATTTGGCTACGCGTCGCAGCGGCTTGGCGAGATCAACAAAGCATGAAAATCGCTCGCTTTGGGGACAATATGCGGGAGGTGGCCGTTACCGAAGGGAACAAAGTCTCTGCTCAAATCAAATTTGGCTATTCCGTGAATGGCTATGGTTTGGGTGATCTCAAGGCATTTTATGATCAAATCAGTGATGCTGAGGTGGGACGTTTGACGCAGGAGTATGCCGACACCTATGAACTGATGCCTGCTCTTTTACCCGCTGGGGAACGCTTTGCCTCCTTGCAAGATGCGGCAAAAATTGAACTTGCGATGCGAGCCTTTTTGGAGGCTGGTGATTTTAAAGCCTATACCAATACATTTGAAAACCTGACGGGCTTACCTCAATTGCCGGGAATCGCTTCCCAACGTTTGATGGCCGATGGCTACGGCTATGGGGCCGAAGGGGATTGGAAAACCGCTGCTCTAGTACGCACTATGAAAGTGATGGCAGATGAGCTTGAAGGCGGCAATTCCTTTATGGAGGATTATACTTATCACTTTCAGGCTGGCAAGATGCAAGTATTGGGCGCGCATATGCTTGAGATTTGCCCTAGCATTGCCGCTCATAAACCCAAATGTGAAATACACCCACTGGGTATTGGCGGCAAAGATGATCCCGTACGCTTAGTCTTTGATGCTGCTACTGGCCCAGCGATCAACGCTTCGATGGTTGATTTGGGAGATCGTTTTCGATTGTTGGTCAACAAAGTGGAGGCCGTCCCCTGTGAGCAAGCCTTGCCCAAACTGCCCGTTGCACGAGTGCTATGGGAAAGTAAACCAGACTCTGCGACAGCCGCTGAAGCTTGGATTCATGCCGGTGGAGCCCATCACACTTGCTTTAGTTTGGCCCTAAATGAAGAGTATTTGATCGATTATGCGGAGATCGCAGACATCGAAATGGTACTGATAGACGAAAAAACGGACATTTTTCGCATTAAACAGGAATTAAGATGGAACAATTTGTTTTATCGCTTATCTTCATAGTCCGCTACTTATTGTACTTTTGACTACTACTACAATTTTTTAACTCATGATTACTTTTGAAACTCTCGACTGGATAGTGGTCGCCCTGTATTTTGGGGTACTGCTAGGAGTCGCCTGGTGGGTTATTCGCCAGAAACAAGATTCTCCGGAAGATTACTTCCTCGCTGGCCGGCATGCTGGTTGGTTTGTGGTCGGAGCCTCGATATTTGCGTCAAATATTGGTTCTGAGCACGTCGTTGGATTGGCTGGTAGTGGGGCCTCCGACAAAATCCCGTTATTGATCTATGAGCTACACGCTTGGGTCGTATTGATGTTGGGTTGGGTCTTTTTGCCCTTTTATGCTAGGGCTGGCGTCTTTACCATGCCTGAATTTCTCGAAAAACGCTTTAGCCCCAGTGCGCGTTGGTTCTTGTCTATTTTTTCTCTAGTAGCCTATGTCCTGACCAAAGTATCGGTTACGGTTTACGCAGGTGGGATTGTGATCTCGACGCTATTAGGCATCGAGTTTTGGACAGGAGCATTAGCAACTGTGATCCTTACGGGTATCTATACCGTTTTGGGTGGTATGAAAGCGGTAATTTATACCGAAGCCATTCAAACGGTTGTACTCCTTCTAGGGGCGGGTTCCTTGACCTTCCTTGGCCTAGATGCTATTGGAGGCTGGGACGGAATGGTAGAAGTCGTAGGAGCAGACTATCTAGATATGTGGAAACCCTCCGATCACCCTGATTATCCTTGGCCTGCTTTGGTGATATCGAGTTCAGTGGTAGGAATATGGTATTGGTGTACGGATCAAGTGATCGTGCAAAGGGTCTTGACGGCAAGGAATGTAAAGGAAGGGCGAAGAGGAACTATCTTCGGTGGTTTTTTGAAATTGACCCCGGTACTCTTATTCTTGATTCCGGGTATCATCGCATTTGCCATGAAAAAGACAGGCCAATTGGACTTTGCTGATCCTGACCAAGCTTTTCCTGCTTTGATGGCTAAACTATTGCCATCAGGTTTACGTGGCTTAGTGGCGGCTGGTCTATTAGCTGCATTGATGAGCTCCTTGGCTTCAGTCTTTAATTCATGTTCGACTTTGTTTACTGTTGATATATATCAAAAAGTTCGGCCGCAGGCAGGGCAAAAGAAATTAGTCCGGGTCGGTCAGATAGCCACCGGAGTAGTCGTCGTACTTGGCATCTTGTGGATACCGATCATGCAGTCGATTGCTGATGGTGTACTCTATCAATATCTCCAATCTGTACAATCATATATCGCACCGCCGATTACGGCAGTATTCTTATTAGGTATATTTTCTAAGCGGATCAACTCACGAGGAGCTATGGCTGCTTTGATCTCGGGTATGTTCATTGCCATCATACGCCTAACGCTAGAGATCACCAAAGACAATTTTGCTGAGGATAGCTTCTTCTTCAAGTTAGGAGATATGAACTTCCTGCATTTCTCTTCTTGGTTCTTTCTCGTTGCAGTATTGACCACTGTGTTTGTGAGTTTGGCGACGCCAGCCCAAGACGAAAAGAGTATCGAAGGTTTGAGTATGCAAACCGTTAGCGCCGAAGATCGCCAAGCCAATAAGGATACTTATAATTGGATGGATGTGGTCGCTTCTCTCTTCGTGATTGCTGTCGTAGCTTATGTGATGATTACTTTCTCATAACAAAACCTATGAAAAACCGCATCGCGATTTCCTGTTGTTTTCTCGCCATGTTGGCCTTTTCTGCCTGTACGCAAGAACAGAGTAGAAAAGATGAGGCTGATATAGTGCTTTCTGATTTGTTGCCAGCGCAAGCTGATTTCCAGATGGAACTCAATGGCAAGCAGACGGAACTGTATTACCTCAGCAATGAAAGTGGGATGCAAATTGCGCTCTCCAATCACGGAGCAAGAATTGTCAGTATCCTCGTTCCCGATCAGGGCGGAAAGCTGGTAGATGTTGCCCTAGGACATAAGGATATCCAAGGCTTTATCGATAGTGGCGAAAAATATCTTGGTACTACGATTGGGCGTTACGGGAACCGGATCGCTAAAGGTAAATTTATGCTCAATAATGCGGCATATACCTTGGCTCAAAACAATGGTGAAAATCATCTGCATGGAGGCCCGGGTGGTTTTCATGCGGTAGTTTGGGAGGCTGCTAAGATCAATGAAAGCTCCTATGGGTTTCGGTATGTATCTCCTGATGGAGAAGAAGGCTATCCGGGACGACTAGATGTTGAGGTGATCTATACCTTGACAAAAGATAACGCTATCGCAATCAGTTATTATGCGACGACGGATAAACCAACGGTGGTCAACCTTACCAATCATGCTTTTTTCAATCTCAGTGGTGAAGGCAATGAAACCATCAACGACCATGTCTTGATGATAGATGCTGATCGCTATACGCCAGTGGATGAGGGATTGATTCCGACCGGAGAACTCGCATCGGTTGAGGGTACTGCTTTTGACTTTCGTATACCTACTCCTATCGGAGAACGCTTGGGCTCAGATGAACAGCAGATTGCCTTTGGCAAAGGTTATGACCATAACTTTGTCCTCAATGGCGGTAAGACAGAGCAAGTGCGTAAAGTCGCCGAAGTCTATGCACCCAATACGGGTATTGTCATGGAAGTATTGACGATGGAGCCTGGGGTACAGTTTTATGGTGGGAACTTTATGAATGGTAGTGTCATTGGTAAGGCAGGTAAAGCCTATCAGTATCGCTCTTCATTTTGTTTAGAGACCCAGCATTATCCTGACAGTCCTAACCATGATTCGTTTCCATCTACTCGACTTGATCCTGGTGAAAAATATCATACTGAAAGTGTGTATCGCTTTTCAGTTAGGTGAAATAATGTCTTCAAAAAGCTAGAATGCTCTTTCCTCTAATCGGGGAAAGAGCATTGTTTTTAGAGATGGGTACTACGACAATCAGTTTATTATAACCCTATAAGCTTACGGACCTAGGCAGCTTAATATAAAATTTGGTGATTTCAGCTAATAAAAGCGACCGTTTGCCGACAACTTACTAAATACTCTTACATCTATTGTTACTTTTATATCAGATATCAAGAATCTAATTAGCTTTAAACTACACAGCCAAAGGTTTAAACCAATACGAGGAAACGTTCTTAATTTTTATCGGTTAAGATTCAACAAATTGATCTGCTTAGGATGAAAAAAATATTCTCGCCCTTATTCATGTTCTTTCTTATCCCTGTATTAGGGATCGCTCAGGTAAGCGTCACTACCTATCCTGCTCACCTCCAATTATATCCTCGTGATTTAGTTTCCAATGAGGCAACAGTAACTGCTGATGGAACAGTAGATCTTTCTGGTATATCCTATTCGGAATTACGGATGAAGGTCTATCGTGATAATGTTTTGCAAGCCACCGAGACTGCTGTTTTGGGTGCGGGCACTGGTGTTGTACCATTTTCAATTACCTATGACATCACTGCTGAACTCAATAACTATAAGTTTGAACTCTATGGTTTTGATGGTGCGGAAACCTTAATCGAAACTGCAGATTCGGTTGTGGCCGGAGATGTATATGTGATCACCGGACAGTCCAATGCTGAGGCTGAAAGCTATGATGGAAGTGCTAGCGGCGAGTCAAATTCATACATCCGAGTATATGGCAGAAGCGTTTACTTTTCCAATGTCATTGATAAATTGGATTGGTTTGTTGGCCAAGGTGATGGTAATCGTTTGAGTGACGGCAATACCGGTCAGTGGGGGCTTAAAATGGCAAATTCACTCGTAACAAATGAAAGTATCCCAGTGGCGATCTTTAATGGTGCCCATGGCGGTAAGCCGATCACTTTCTTTGAAAGAAATGATGCTGATCATGACGACCATAGCACTAATTATGGCAAACTCTTAAACCGACTCCTGAGAACTAACTCAGATCAAAAAATCCGAGGATTTTTCTGGTTTCAAGGTGAGAATGATGCCTCTGATGGCCAAACTGAAAACTATTATAAGGCACATTTTGGAGAAATATTCAACGATTGGGACGATGATCTTTTGGTTGAAAAATACTATGTAGTGCAGATTCGTGAGGTGCAGTTTTACAATATTGATAAGGCTTTACCCATCCAAGAAGCACATAGAGTATTTGCAGATTCATTGGCAAACGTAGAAGTAGTTAGTACAAGTTCTCTGCAACAACACACTGATAATGTACATTTTGCCTATACCAATGGATTCGAAAAATTGGGTAATCTCGCTTACAAACTGCTCGATAGAGATTTGTTCGGTGCTCCAGATGTAAATATATCTTCTCCGAATATCGTTTCGGCAAGCATAAGCAATACCAACGAAATCACTCTTTATACAGAAAAAGCGTCTGATGCGATTACCGCTGATGCTGGTATTGAATCTCACTTTAGACTCGAAGGTTCTGTTGAAACGATCACTGCCGTTGCGATCTCTGGCAGTCAAATAGTCTTAACAACTTCTGGAGACCCAACTAGTGCTAGTGGGATCAGCTATTCACCTCCTAAGGGTGGCGTCGGTAGTGTAGTAAATACCAATGGAGCAGGTCTCATTTCCTTTTATGATTTCCCAGTTGGTACACTACCTATTGAACTACTCTCTTTTAATGGTGAGTTAGTTAACAAAAGCATTGCGTTAAACTGGATCACAGTGAGTGAAAAAAGTAATTCACATTTTGACGTTCAGCGCAGCGGAGATGGTCAAACATGGCAATCTCTTGGCTCTGTAGCAGGTGCTGGCAATAGTGACGAGCGTCTGTCTTATCAATTTGTCGATATTAATCCTGTCATCGGTATCAATCGTTACCGCCTTAAGCAAGTAGATTTTGATGGTAATTTTAGTCTTAGCCCGATCGTAGAACTAAGCTTTTTTTCGCAGACCAGCCAAGCAAAAGCATACCCCAATCCTTCTAATGGAAACTTTTCAATCCTCTACAATTTGGAACCTGGAAATGAGGTTGAATTGAACATACTTAATCCAATGGGACAGATCGTGCATCATTCTCAAGTACTCACTAATGAATTTGGCGTATTAGAAATGGATCTAGGCGATCGTTTAGTGCCGGGACATTATATCGTCCAAATCAAAGCTCGTAATGGCCAAAGCGCTATTAGCAAGATATTGATTCAATAGTAAAGGTTTCCGGTTTCCGGATTAACAATAATACAGAAGCGCTCCAAGTTTGCCATATGCAAATTTGGAGCGCTTCTCTTTTGTTATTCGACAAGCCTTGCTCGGATTAGGGCTTGATTTTTATCGTTCGGCTCGGCCGAACGCTATCACTAATTGGTCTGAGGCTTGCTCGCCAATACGTAAAAACCGTGGATCAAGCCTGGGAAGTACCCAAATATGGTCAAGAGTAAATTTATCCAAAATTTACTAGTCAAGCCAAACCGCATCGCTACTCCCAAAGGTGGAATCAAGATCGTAATGATGATTTCTAATACACTCATGATACTTGAGATTAATATTTTCAATGTTCCTATTGATCCTAAAATAACCAAAAACTATCGTATACATGCAATTGCACTATTTAGCTCGCTTGGCCAAGCATATAACCGCTATTAGAAGGCAAGAGGAGGGGAGTAGCCAATGAATTTTGTTCTAGTGTATAGCGTATTGTGACATTTTCTCTATCGAGAATCTAAAACTTATAAGCCAATAGCTATTTTGCATCTATGAATGGCAAGATTTTTACCATCGTTTTACTGATTCTCTCTTCCTTTTCGCTCAATGCTAAGACTGAGAAAGTCCGTTATGTATTTGATGGAGACACCTTTTTGATGGAGGATGGCCGTAAAATCAGAATGTTAGGGATCGATACGCCAGAGTTGAGTTTTGAGGAGTTTTATGCTGAGGAGGCCAAAAACAGATTGTCAGAATTGATTTCGGGCCGCAGAGTAGAGCTGAGAGAGGATAAGTTTTCGGCAGATACGGATCGTTATGGTCGCTACCTTCGTTATGTCCATTTCATGGAACGGGACGTCAATCTTCAGCTAATCGAAGAAGGTTATGCACGAGTGTTTGATCGCTATAAGATAGAGCGTCTAGGTGCCTATTTAGATGCAGAGGCCGTTGCGCAAGAGGAGGGCTTAGGTTTATGGCAAAAGGAAGCAGCCCTCGCCCAAGGACGAGAACTGCTATTTTATGGGCTCGGTTTGGCCCTGATATTATTTGTTGCCTTTTGGCAAACAATGAGAAGGATTAGGAGGAGACCTTGATTAAACGGGAACTTTTACTTCCCAGCCTTGCGGCAATTTTTCATAGATTTCGATGTTGCCAAACTCAGCACTTTGGCGAGCTCCTACGACTTTGGCCCATGCCGCCATCTTTTGGATACCTTCTTTGAGGCTTACTCCGGCTCCCTCGCCGAACACACGATGTGCTTTACTATGATCAGCATAGGCATCTACTACCTCATTACGGGCCTGTAAGTGCTTTATAGTAGGCTCTACACCCATTGCTTCAGAGATTACCGTAGATAGCTCATTGACTGTATATGGCCTATCTGCGCCGATATTGAAAACCTGATTATAAGCCTCTGGGATATCGACACAATTGGCGATTGGGATGGCTACATCATCGATATAACTAAAAGCTCTTGTTTGCTCACCATCACCAAAAATAGTCATGGGTAAGCCTTGCATGATCTGGTTCATGAAGATGCCGATCACATTACGGTATTTATCGCCAATGTTTTGGTTTTCGCCATACACATTGTGAGGTCTAAATATCACATAATCCATCCCAAACATCTCATGAGCGGCTTTGAGGTCAAGCTCGACGGCATACTTTGAAATGCCATATGGATCTTCCGGTTGTGGTACCATGTCCTCAACCATTGGTACTTGGCCAGCACCATAAACTGCAATAGAGGAGGTGAAGGCAAAACACTTCGTCTTAAATTTGATCGCATTATTGATCAGATTGATACTCGCGATCAGATTATTTTGATAATTGAATCGACGGATAAAGTGCGACAAGCCTTCAGCAGCATAAGCGGCTAAATGATAGACGTAGTCAAATTTATATTTTTGAAATAAGGCGTCGACCAAAACATGATCTGAAACTGTACCTAAGATAAAAGTAGCTTCTTCAGGGATTTGATCCATGAAGCCCCCACTTAAGTCATCAATAACCACTACTTCGTGGCCTAGAGCAAGGCAGTGTTTTGCGACGTGAGAGCCTATAAATCCAGCGCCTCCGGTAATTAATGATGTTGGCATATAATGTTTGCTTATCGAGTTTTGAATAAGACAAACATAGTGGGATTATATTGGAATATCCATAGTATGAAATATATTCAATGATAAAGGTGCTTTTATTCGTACAGAATACGAGAAAGCTTTAGTCGGCTTTTGTACGTTTTATAGATGAGGGGATCTATCGCCACACAATTAAATGTGGCTAGAAATTAGACAATAAAGCTTTTGAGAACTGTTACTGATCCAGATTGTTGAGGTCAACCTTGTTGAGAACTGCTCCTAATAGTTGGTCATCAAGACTCTTTAGATATTCAATCGAATGCAGATCTCGTTGATTGATATTAGCGGTTGCTGAGAAAACAGGCAGTACTTTATCTGCATAGTTCACCAATTCGCGAGTGTCTGAATACGAATTAAGAGGAGGGCCCTCCATAAGTATCAAGTCATATTCTTTGGAAACTTCGTCGAGTAGTTGCGCGAAGCGATACTCGTCCAATATCTCTGCCGGAGACAGAGTGCTTTCTGCGGCACCAATCACGTCTACCCGCTCGAATACTGAACTTGAGATCAACGCTTCTCTTTTAATTTTACCTTTGATAAAGCCTTCTAAGCTAGGCTGTGCCGCGGTAATGTCAGTCAAGGCATGATCCTTGAAATTAGTATCTATCAGGAGGACTCTTTTACCATTCAAGCTTAATGAATAAGCGAGAGAAATCAAGAGAGAGGTTTTTCCCGTTGCTTCTTTGGTAGAGGTTACCAAAATTCTTTGCCCACCAGATTCGACTAATTCAAAGCGGATTTTCCGCAATAGCTGTTTATAAGTCTCCAGCGTTTTGCTCTTCTGAGTATCATTAAATAGGCCCACTAAGTCAAGATTACCTGAGCTGAGACGATTGAGCAAGCCCAAAACTGGCAATCCAGTAGCATCTTGAAAGCGAGAAGGATATTTGATACTGCGGTCTAGATACTCCAATATGAAGATCACGACTACACAAAGCGCGAGACTGATCAAGCCCGATAAAATCACCAATAGGGGCGACTTCGAGGCTACTCCTTGTTCTGGTGGATAGACAAAGTCTACTTGACTAGGAGAGTAAACGGTACTACCGCTTGCCGCAAGTCGAGCTTCAGAGTATTTGGCTAATGCCAGTAAATACTTGTCTCTAGCTTGATCAACTTCTTGACCCAAAGGACTACCTGTTTCATCTGTAAGTTGACTGCCAGCCTCTGTTTCTCCTACTTCACGTAAGCTTTGATCGATTAGGTTGATCCTCTCTTGGGCAATATTGATGGTCAACTCACTAGCAATTTTATTTCTAAAGCTACTCTCTTGGCTTTCTGCGGCCGTAGGTGTCTCTTGGGCGATCTCCTGAAAAATTTGTCGTTCAATCTGTCTTTGCAATATGACAATCGAATCGAGGAGTTTTCCATTTTTCGCACCTTGGTCTACATATTTTTGGTTGAGCCTGCTGATATTTTTTCTAAGGCTCAGTTGCGGATTTTCGCCTCTACTAGGTCCTTTTTGATCGTTCCAGATTGGATTATCTTGTTTGAGATCAGTATTGGCTTCCTTTAGGCTACGTTGGGCTACGAAGCGGGATTGAGTCGCTTCTGAACGTCTGGCTTGAAGATGCTTGATCAAGTCTAAGAGCTCAGTATTTGCATTTTCTTTCGATTGGCTCCCTAATGTGTTTTGGTATTGCTTCCATTCACGCATTTTTTGATTGAGATCATTTTGTGTCTCAGCCAATTGCTGCGCATAAAAACTCACTGCACTCCCTGCTTGATCAGAATTGAAATCATTATGAAAGCGAATAAACTCTTGAGAAAGGCTATTGACTACAAATGCTGCCATTTGAGCCTTGTCAGCATGAAAATCTATTCCGATAAAGTCAGTACCTGGAATACGTCTGACTTCCAAGCGAGCCGATAAGGAAGGACCGTCATAACGCATGATGCGTAGCATGTCAAGATGCTTACGTTCTAATTGATCGGTCCCTTGCAGAGCCTCTAGTGAATCTGATTTTAGCTGAAATTGTTCTGCTGCGATTTGCAGTTCACTTGTCGCAAATTGTGCGTTAAGTTGCCGATAAGCTTCTGGCCTAAAGGATGTCTCAGACTTGAGATCATGTAAAAACAATTGGTAGGAGACCAAGTCTAACACCCGTGGTGAACTTATTCGTTCAACCATATTGTTAAATTTGGCAGCAATCTCGTATCGTTGAGGATTACTCACTCCTTCACTTGAAAAAAGTAAGCTCTCCTGATCGGAGATACCCGTAGCAATTCGAGCGTGGGCATTATATATCTTTGGAGCGTTGAAGGTGATCAGAAAAGTGGTAATCACCGCGATAGAAACAATGGCTAGTATTAGCCATTTACGTTTCAACAGCACACGCAAAAAATAAATCAGATCCATAAGTAAGCATCCATGAGCAACCTCTAACTTCAATACGAGAGGTGCAATTTTCTCTATCCAGCTAACAGTTTAAATAACGATGTAAAATACAACTTTTTCTCTTCCAGAGAATAGAGGAGATTCTTAGCTGCTAAGCCAGCCTTTTGAAGAGAGAAAAATGCATCCTAAACGGTCATGCAGAGAAGATGGGATAATGAAAAACAGAAACTATTAAGACTAATGAATTATTATTAGTTGTGTTTTTTCTATGATTATTTTTTGTCTTGGAGTCTGGCTTCCAGAACGCTTCGGTTTTCCTTAATGAGGTGGCTAAACAACCATGCATCTCGGATGGCTTTTTTATAGCCGTCGCCTAAGCTCACTTCCTGCCAAAAATTACCGCCTGCCACATATCGTATCACAATTGGCTGGTCCACATTACGGGCGATTGCTTCTAAAATGCCTTGATCTCCTCCGGGGATATAATCAATGATCTCAAGCGTTTGGCCTTGTACATTGCGACGTGTAGAACGCGAATCCAAAGTAGAAACCCTTTCACTGATCAGGGTTTGCCCATCAATACGAAGTTCAACTTTAGTATGATATAGCCCATCTTCTGAGGCATAGATGGACCGCATGAGGAGATCTCCATTTTCTAATACTTTGACTTTGATAGCAGGAGATAGATCCATTTGTTGGGTAGCTGGTCCTACGTATTCATAAGTCAGAGATTTATAATAGCGTCCATCACTTAATTGAAAGCGTTCGACTAGTCGCTCCTGCAACCATTCATCTTCAAGCAAAGCCATCACTGGGAAATCAGCATCCATCACCAGATTGAATCGCTGATGAGCCACTAAATCTTCCTGTTTTTGTTCGGCAAAAATTGCTTCTTCCCGACGTTCCAGGCACTGGGCATTATACATCTCAAAACGCGCATGCTCGTCTAAGACCAGATATAAAGGCTCATCCATGCCATATTCAAACAAAACCTGATGCCGGTCCAGATAGTAGGAGTTGACATATATTTCTAGTTCAGTGCGATTGACTGGCAATTGTAAATCTTTACCATGAGGGCTCAGGCGATAGCGTAGGTCGGCGCTGTTGCGAACAAGCAATCTTTTACCGACATGACTTTCGGCCCAGGTTTGACGCTCTTGGAGCATCACTTGCATCTCTAAGTTGTTGAAAACCTCATAGGTCTCAGGGAAGCCTGGATAAAACACCAAATAATCTCCCTCTACTTCCAATAACAAATAGTTGAAGCGGGCTTCTACTACCTTGAAAAGTTGATGTGCATAGGCTGTTATATCGACCGGATTTAAGCCTAAAGGCACAATCATCATTGGGTCTTTCCAACTAGGATCGTAACCGCCTTCAAAATTTTCATCAGGTCTGAAAAAGTGATCTGAAGCTGAGGTAGTTTGGATACCAAAGATATCACCGGTCGGACTCATGCGCTCAAAGCGATGATCGACGGTACTCTCTTTCAATTCTTTGCGACTCCCCGGTCTTAAATACACAAAATGCGACATGCCAGAAGGCTTTTTGTCGTAGTGGCCGGCGCGTACGTCAGCTAGGTATTGGGCCGAAAGAGTCAAATGATCTCCCTTCTCCAATTGGAAGGATTGGGGTTTTAGTGCTTGCTGTACCGGCTTATAGTCGATACGGCAGGCATTCGGATCTTGAGCATAGTGTGAAAGCGGTAGACAATACAGTGCCAGAGCTAGGAGGACGGTACGAATCATCTTAAGGTCATTGAGCGTGAAAATCAGCACTTGTTAACAAAGGGAAAGCACAATTAGCTTGCCAACTTCTGCTGAATCCATGTCTCCGTCAATTTTTCGAGCACGGAAAGCGGAACTTCGCCATTTTTTAGGAGAATATCATGAAACTCTTGTACGTAAAATCGCCCTTTGAGCGCCAATTTTGCCCGTTGGCGTAATTCGAGGATTTTTTTGCGACCCGCAAGCCTCGAAAACGCTGCTCCCGGCCGCGCCAAGACTTCATTGATCATACTTTGGATTTGAGCCTCGTTAAGGCCTGCTTCAATCCGCAGAAATGTTTGGGCCGCCTGAATATCCATCTGTCCGTTTTGAAGAGAAGCATCGATTATTGCCTGCGCAATATGGCTCAATCTGTATTGCAAAAAGCCAATGTGCTCTAGCGTTTGAGACTCCAATAATAAGAGTTCTTCTTCTATCAAATAGTCACTATATGATTCCCAGCCTGCTCGAAAAGCGGGAAAGGAAATGATCTGTTGAAAGGTGTTGATCTCGGGATTGGCGGCGCTCATGCTATGGGCGAGATGTGTGCCAGGCCAAGCTTGGGCATACTGCAAACTTGATATTTGCCAAGTGGGCATATCCGCCAATTTATTGACATTGATGATCAGCCTTGCCTCCTCACTCTGATCAAGGGTGGCGGGACTATAACTCATGCTTGGCAGATATGGACTGAGTTGTTGAGGGTACTTCCTTAGATTGAGCTTTTGAAAAGGAAAATCGCTCACCAATCCACTAACCATCGATCTTTGCTGCCTTAGTTGGGCACGAGTATCCTTGAGATATTCGCGGCTAGCTAACCAACTACTGTCTGCTAGGGCTGTCTGCGCCAGTGCACGATATCGAGAGCCTAATGCTCCCTGATCATAGCCCTCTTGTATCAAGAGACTATCTAGTTCCTCTGCCACCGTTTGAAAC
>JBGCFA010000383.1:0-6134 GCA_045106675.1 Bacteroidia bacterium | reverse complement strand
TTCGAGTTCAAACGCAGCATTTTTGTGGTTCTGGCCAGGAAATTTTTTGAAGAATACTGCGGTATTCTGAGAAAAATTGACGTAGCCAGGTTCCAAAAAGGCCAGTTTGGGCCGAAAGGAAAAATTCAAACAGTCTCTTAGGTTAATTAGTGATGATCTATGCTGAGAATTGATTTAAAGGCACTTTCGCGGGCTTGAATTTGATGCCTAATTCATTCTTTGCTAGTTCATTGCTGTACACTATTTTCGCTTGTCCCACTGGCTCTTCATGATTTAACATCAAAGTTACATCTGAGATTTGATAACTCTCGCTGGCTAGCAAATAATTTTTACCATGAATTCCTTCAATCATGGCCGCTTGATAAACCCCTTCAGCAACGTCTGCTACATCGACAATTGCAAAATCAATATTATTGTCATAAAACATTTGAATAAAAGGATTGGGAGCAATCTTATTTTTGAAAAGGAATTGTAAGCCCATTGAAGTAGAATCCTCCCTTGGAGACAATGCTTTGCCCATTACGCCAACGGGCGATACAGTTACGATTTCAAAGCCTAAGTCTGGATTATCTGCGATAAACTTATTCACTGTCTGATTGGCAATATATTTTGCCTGTGCGTATGGGTGGCTTTCTTCGCTCATAAAGGGAGCATCACCTTCGCTCAATTGTTCACCCTGCTTTCTATTCGGCGGGAGAAGCGGGAAGTTAGTGTTAAAAACTGCCACAGAGGCGATAAAGACTACCTTTTCAATGCCTTCGGTTTCTTGAATTACTTGTAGAAAGTTTACTGTCCCATTGACAGTCGGGTCAAATAATTCAGTTTTGGGATCTTTAACGTCAAGCTGGAAGGGAGTCCCTCCGTGTACAATGATGTTGCATCCAGCCACAAAATCTTGAAGCTGTGATTTATTCTCAACATTAAGCTGTTTGATTTCTAAATTCTCAGAATTAGGTAAGCTTTTTAAATGCTCATACTTTTCTGATTTAGAAATATCTGTGGCAGATACTCTTACTGAATATCCTTCCTCCAGAAATTTTTTGGCGTTATAGCTTCCGATAAAGCCTCCACCACCGATAATACCTACTTTTTTCATTTTAGGGTCGTTTTAATGAGGTTAAAAAAATATAATTATGGCTGATTAATATTTAAAAATTGGCGCTAAGAGCTGGGCTACAATATCTATTGAGCCTTAGCTTATTACCATGCAAAACGATCTTAAAACTGGCGAGACTGCTAGTCCATCGAATAACTCACTCGCACCTTTAGTACCAGACTTGATCCGGTCATTGACTAGAATTTAGGCAAAGTATGGCAACAATAACAATTTTAGGTTAAATGCATCAAAATTATTGAGGCCTTTTTTGCCCATGCCATCTCTGAACATACCCACTCGCACTAGACGAAACCCCTTCAAAGTGTTGTCTCCTAGGCCTATTTTTTACATTAGGCCCTGAGAGCACCACTTTAAAGGGGTTGCGGGGAACTTGCTGAATCCAAAACGAGTGTCTTGGATTTTGGTATGTTCAAGCTAGAACACTTTCCAAAGTTTTAAAATTGATCCAAGTCTACTTGCCAGGGGATAGAAGCATTATTGAGAATGTCATGTAGCAACTGATTATAATCTTGATCAAAAGTGGCAATATTGGCTTTAGAATTCACAATCATCACCATACTCATCCCATCATACCTACTAATCAACCACGATCGAGTGGCAGGCAATGCACCTGTAGTCCACCAGTATCTTTCTTCATTCCAAAATCCTATTCCTCTACCCCAATTTGGAGACAAAGGACCATTTCCTCTGAGGAGATCTACGGTAGGACTGGCAAGAACATCGGCACGAATAGGCGATTTATCCAAAGCACAAACGGCACGAAGTAAATCTGGTGCAGAGATAACGGCTCCTCCATCACCATCTCTCCGTGAGGCGATTTTGTATACGTATTGCTCCTCCCCATCTTGTCCGTAGTACTCCACTTCATTGGGTTGACGATCTGCTTGGGTAAATTTGGTATAATGAAGCGAGCTAATTCCGGCTGGGCTAAATACACTTTTGGTGAAATCGGCATAACTTTCTCCACTCACTTTTTCCACTATTCTGGCTAACAACCAATAACCGGTATTTGAATAAACATAGGTATCCTCAATTGGATACTTCAAGTCCCAATTATTCAATACATACTCTAAAAACTGGTCATTATCATATTCCGGAAAATAATCTATGGGATCTCCTCCCGAAGCGACGCCCCAACCGCCAAATGAATTGTGCAATAAATGATCAACGGTAATTTCTAATTCTTGACTCGATAATGTTGCTGTACCGAAATTCTCCCCAAGAATCCCCGTTGGCCCAAAGACCTTGTCAGTAAGGTTTAATTCTCCATTTTCAACCAGTTTCAAGATGCTTACACCCGTAAACATCTTGCTGATACTTGCGATTCTAAACTCACTCTTTGTAGTAACAAGCTCTGAGCTTGATGTATTGGCCATGCCATAGCCTTTGGCATAGATCATCTTTTCATTTTTACTGATCGCGATTGATGCACCAGGAATATTATACTGGTCCAAAAAGGCCATAACACGATTATCTACAATACTCAAGTCTTCTTGTCCGACTGGGTCTGGAATTTCTTCAACTTCGCGACATGCGGAAATGATAAGTAGTGCGCAAAATAATAATGTTGACAATTTGAGAGTCTTCATGATCAAATGTTAATTATCTAATACCTCTATTTGATGAATACAAAAGCTTAGCTAAAATCCTTTTCTGAGGCAGTATTTTCAGAAAAAACTAAGCCCTTTACTATCTATATGAATTCATATAGATAGAGGTTAACAAAATATAATGATCAATCATGCAGCGAACGATCACACTTAGCGCTTGGGGATTTGTTTAGAATGCTTTAGATACCGTTAACCCAGTGCCAAATAACTTAATTAGACCATAGTACATTATTGAAGTATCTGTCGCAGTCAGCGTTTTAACATTTTGGGGATAAGCGTACTCCTCAGATATTTGTTTAAATCTTGAAAAATGAAAAATTCCTTTTACCTCAAATCCTATAATGAGGTTTGAGAAGAGTTGAAACTGTAATCCATAGCCAGGACTAATAAAAGCCCCCACTTCTTTCTCTAATGAAATTCCCTGCAAACTTGATGATTTTACTGAATAAGAATGCATGCCTAATAAAACGCCAACATCCACAAAGGGATAAGGTTGAAATCTACCTAGTCTAGGATTATGACTTATGCCAATGGAGGTATAATAAGTATTGGTTCGGTTATAATAATAATAATTAGCTCTATGTGATGAATAATCGTACGGAATTCTCTCGAATGAAATCACCCCTCTGACGCCAACATTCCCAGAATAGGTAGTAAATTTTACGGTAGGTTGAAAAATCAAATACGGATTAGAAGATAGCCCAAAGATATCGGCTCTAAAAAGCGAAATCCCAATCTCGTTTTGCGTTTGTGCCCTTAGGTGATGATTGGCAAAAATGAGGCTTAAAACAATTAAGCATTTGGAGACAAATGAAATACGGTTTGTGTTCATGATTGTGAATTATAGATGGTGCTGTAGCTGTTTCCATATACTTCACGGGTAAAATTTATAATCGGTTTGGTGAATAATAATTACCCTATTAGAAATTCGACATCTCTTTTCAGCTTAATGCTAGTATGAAAAAAGAAGGGAGTAATCTCCGCTAATAAAATCGTCTACGCAGGATGTCTCCTTGGCTGATTTCTCAGGCCAGTCTCTAGCTAAGCCTAACCTAGACACCTTGTATAAGCATAAAAAAAATAGCGGTGTACTGCATTTTGCAATACACCGCTATCAATTAATTACTTATTACTGTTTAACGATTCTCATCGTCTGAGATTCGGTTCCAGCTTCGATTCTTAAGATATAAAGTCCTGCAGCTAAGTGTGATGCATTGAACTTGATATTATGTTCGCCTTCGATCATAGCTTGCGGAGACTGAACGTTCGCCACGGGCTGACCTAAAAGATTGAGGATCGTGATCGATACCGTCTCACTTTGTGGTAAGTCAAGGCTTATTTGTACGTAATCACTAAATGGATTAGGATAAGCATTGAGGCTCAACATCGGTGGTACCGAACGACTACCTGTACCATAAACATGGCTACCTAGGTAGGTGAAGGTATTGCGATTATAAGCATCCCACTCTGCCGCAGCATAAGTAGAAACAGGATCAGTCACACTTGATTTACGCACCAAGGTAGTGTTGCGACCAAAGTTCACACCGCCACCATTGTAGCCACCGACAATATCAATCAACACACCGTTTTTGAAAAGGCCGATCGGGTCATTGCCACTGATATTGAGGATAGAAGCAGTTGTTAAAACATCTGCGACAGAAGTAATCCCGCTACTCGCATCAGAGCGCCCGATGACAAACACATCACCATCAATCAAGCTACCGCTAAGCGAAAACTCATTTCGCCAATTTCCAGAACCATTAGACTGACGTTGGAGAGAATAATCTGCAAGGTTGACGCTAGCTCCCGTAAAGTTGGCAATCTCTATCGCGCGGTTTCTCTGCGTGCCTTCGACATACTCAGAGATAAACAGATCAGCTGCTCCACTCGCCACTGGCACAGTTTGTCCACTCACGGTGGCACTATTAGGACTATTGCCATCTACATTATAAGCGGCGATATAATAGTAATACAAAGTCTCTAGCGTCAGAGAAACATCTACATAAGCAGTTACATCCGCGGTAAGACTAGCGACCTGACTAAAGTTGGTATTATCAGTCGAGCGATAGACTAAATAGCCATCTTCATTGCTCAAATCATCCCAGCTAAGATCAAGGCTCGTCGTAGTTTCTACTAAGCTAAGATTGGCAGGAGCTGTCGGAGGATTGACACCACCACCTGTAAAGCTATGCATCCCTAGATCAGCGATCACATCTGTACCAAATACATCCCACTCAGAAACTGTATAGGTGCTATTGGGTACGTCAACAGCAGCTTTGCGGATAATGGTAACATTTTGAGCGAAGTTGTTGGCATCATTGAATACACCCACAATATCAATCAAAGTACCATTTTTGAATAAGCCCATCGCATCATTGCCATTGAAGCTCATGATCGCTCCGCCTGTATTGACATCTGCTTCAGCGAGGATAGCCGCATTCGCAGCACTATTGGCAATCACCCAAACTTCACCTTGGGCTAAGCTACCACTTAAAGCATAATCATCGCCCCAAACACCTGCACCATTGGTTTGCTTTTTGAGCACGTAATCACTCAAATTGACACTAGCGCCAGTAGTATTGGCGATTTCGATGGCTTTATTGAATGAAGAGCCTTCGATATACTCCGAAATTAAAAGATCGGAAGCAGTCGGTCCAACTGGCTCTGTCTGTCCGCTTACGGTATTGCTGTTTCCACTAATGCCAGCTGCGCTGAACGCTGCGACATAGTAATAGTATGGCGTTTCTAAAGCGACACTTGCGTCCGTATAGCTTGTCTGATCAACTCCTAATGTAGCGATACTACTGAAAGAGACGTTGTCCGAAGAACGATAGAGCGTATATCCGTCTTCATTTGCAACATCATCCCAAGAGAGATTCAAATCTATGGTAGTAGCTAGCAATGAAAGATTGGCAGGCGTTGCTGGTGGAGTAGGCTCTGTTTGGCCACTTACTGTATTGCTATTACCGCTAGTGCCAGCTGCGTTGAACGCTGCGACATAGTAATAGTATGGCGTTTCTAAGGCGACGCTTGCGTCCGTATAGCTTGTCTGATCAACTCCTAATGTAGCGATACTGCTAAAAGAGACATTGTCCGCAGAGCGATAGAGCGTATAACCATCTTCATCTGTGACATCATCCCATGAGAGATTCAGGTCTATCGTAGTAGCTAGCAATGATAGATTGGCAGGCGTTGCGGGAGGATTGGGGCCTGAACCTGTATAAGTGTGAACACCGATGTCAGTAAATGTATTGCTCGCAAAAAAGTCCCATTCGCTGGTTGTATAGCTAGCATTTGGGCTTCCGATATCGGCTTTACGGACAAGCGTCTGATCTTGGGCATAATTGCTTGAGCTACCAAATGTGCCCAAAATATCAATGAGAGTACCGTTCTTGAAAAGACCAATC
>JBGCFA010000382.1:0-13530 GCA_045106675.1 Bacteroidia bacterium | reverse complement strand
CCTAACCCTGGTTTTGAAGGGGAAGAGGTCTTGAGCTATCAAAGCTGTGATCCTAATGGTGCATGTGATACCGCTGAGGTGATCATCAGTGTAGTGTCTCCGATCTTTGCCACCAATGATCCGCCTAGCGCCATTGATGATGCTGAGTTTATGGGAGTAAATACTCCGGTACTGGCATCTGTAGCTAATAACGACAGCGATCCGAACGCAGGAGATAACCTCAGCTGGAGCCTGCTTGATGGTCCTGCCAATGGTAGCGTGGTACTGAACCCTGATGGTTCGTACACCTACACCCCGAATGGCGGCTATGTAGGCGGCGATTTCTTCACCTATGCAGTTTGTGATGACGGCAGCCCGGTACTGTGCGACAGCGCGACGGCTTATATTACAATCAATGCCTGTGGAGCCTCTGCTGGTCATTTAAGTGGTCCTGTTTTATCCGATAATTGCGTAGGCCCTAACCAGAGCGTTACGCTTACAGCCACTCCTGTAGGTGATGCGGTTGTACCCAATGCCTATCAGATATTGTATGTATTAACATCTGGCCCTGCTCTGATTATCGAGCAGGTAAGCAGTACTCCGTCATTTATGGTAAACATGTCTGGATCTTACACTTTGCATACGCTGGTGTATAATCCTGCGACCTTAGATCTATCGGGAGTCGTATTTGGCAGCACGCCTGCTAGTGTGATTGCGGCCCAGTTGATTGAAAATGGCGGAACAATTTGCGCTTCACTAGATGTTCAAGGTGTCTCGGCCCATCTTAATGCCTGCAGTAGCATTGGCGATTTGGTATGGGAAGATACCAATGGCAATGGCATCCTTGAGGGAGGTGAATCTGGTGTGGATGGCATCCTGATTACGCTCCTAGAGTGTATCAATGGTACGAAGACCAATACTGTTGTGTCCACTACCACAACTGCCAATGGAGGCTTCTACACCTTCACAGATTTAGATCCGAGTGCAGAATACTATCTCCGGATTGAGGGTACCAATCTTCCTGCGGGTTATCTATTTTCTCCTGCTAATCAGGGAGGGAATCCTGCCTTGGACTCTGATTTTGATCCACTTAGTGGTGAAACAGATTGCATCGCCTTCGTGCCTGGTCAAACCATTGATGACATTGATGCCGGTATCCTTTTATTCAAAGGCACCTTAGGTGGAGATGTATTCGATGACCTCAATCAAAATGGCATCCAAGATCTCAACGAACCCGGCGTAGATGGGATTAGCGTTAATCTTTTAGACTGTGCCGGCAATGTACTCACCAGTACTTCTACCGCCAATGGAGGGATTTATGCCTTCAGCAACCTATCTCCTAACATTGATTATGTCCTTGAGTTCTCTGATCTACCGAGTAATTTCTTCTTCAGCTTGCAAGACCAAGGCGGAGACGATGACTTAGATTCAGATGTCAACTTAGCCGGTCGTACGATTTGTATCGATTTAGCGCCTGGACAAACAGACCTAAGCTGGGATGCGGGGATCTTCCTCAATCCTTGTGCAACCTTAACTTGCCCCGGTTTGATCGGCTACAATGAAGTGGACTGTGGACCCTTTGATCCGATGCCAATTGTTGAGCTTGTACCTGCCTGTACGACGACCAATGTCGCCCTCAGCTATGTGTGGCTCCAAACAACTGACCCCAACTTACCGGCTCCTCAGTGGACAACCGTTGTGGGCGTAAATGGACCTACCTATGATCCACCGATGATAACGGAGACAACCTACTACATCCGTTGTGTTGTGGCCCAAGGCTGTACTACCTATCTGGAGTCTAATGTGATCCGCAAGGAGATCAATCCCAATGCAGAATCGACCTGCACACTAGATGACAACAGCTTGAATCTCGCTTTTGAGGTCAATGGCCTCGGAATTACCGGACTATCAAATACGTATCAGTTTGTTAATGAAGGAAAACTGACCGTAAAGGATGATGGTACAGCGCAAATAGAAGGACTGATCGTCAATACCAGCAACCCAAATGCAGTTTGGAGCTTAGAGCTTGACTTGAAGGAGCGTCGTGACTACATGGAATGGTCCAATTTGATGACCACCAACAATAGTGGGCACCGTACCTATCGATCTGGTTCCAACGGTTTGGATGGCAATCATCCTACTTGGGATTACTATGAGATTGATCAGGCTAGCAGTCGTTTGGTTGGATATGGCATGTTTACAGGGCAAAAAATCTACTTAGACCATGCTCCTGCAAACTTTGTCCATGCTATTCAACTTGGGGAAGGAGCCAATGGTCTAGACACTGGCTATGGTATTGGCGGTGCATTCTCCTTCAGTGGTGCCTATACTGGTACTGGAAGCTTTACGCTTGGTGTAGCCAATTGTGTTGATGTTTGTCCGAAAAAGAATCGCCTCGTTACTAAGGTGATGATGGAGGGCGCATTTGATCAGGCTACTGGTGAAATGGAAGCTAGTCTGGCCAATCAAAACCTAATTCCATTGAACCAGCCTTACAACGCTGCCCCTTGGAATTATTCTGGCACAGAAAGCCTCAGCGCGATTCCTACCCAAATGATCGACTGGATTTTGTTAGAACTGCGCAGTGCAGCAGATTCTACGCAAATTCTGGCTCGTCAGGCTGTATGGCTAGACAAAGCTGGTTATCTGCACGAAGTCAATGCAAATGGTGGTTATCCTGAGCTAGAGATTGATCCTGCTATTGATCAGGTCTTCCTAGTGGTACACCACCGCAATCACCTTGGCTTGATGAGTGCAAATAGCCTGGATCTTATCGGGCAAAGCTTCCTGATTGATCTTAGCAGTGACCCTAGTAAAATTTTGACCAATCCACAGTTTAACGATGCAGGATACGTCGAAATCACTCCGGGTGTATATGGCTTGATCAGTGGCGATATCTCCGGCAATGGCTATATCAATGCGACTGATTTGCAACAAGCAATCATTCAGTACTTCAACGGGGGATATCTAAGCCCTGATCCGACCCTCAACGGTCTGATCAATGCGACTGATTTGCAACAAGTGATTAATAACTACTTCAAACGTTCGCACGTTACCCCTTCTAACTAACCTATGTGCAGCGGTCTGTTTGTTACAGACCGCTGCCATTTAATGTCAATACGATTATGAACCGATACGTTCTAAGTATAATCTTGTGCTGCTTGTTTAGTAGCCAACTCTCTGCTCAGGATTTAATCCTATACTACGAAACTGTTCCTGGAGTGGGAACCACTGAAGTGCGGCTTCACATGGCTAACATGACAGGCCTTCCCATGGATATAGGGTCTGTAAACCTTTCGGTAGTTTTTCAAAATAACTGTGGTACCTATCAAGGAAGTAACTCAGATTTTGAAACGACTTGGGGAAGCATTTTGGAATATGATCAAGCTAATCCGACCACTCAAACCTATAGCGGCTTAGCATTTAATCAAAGAGTCCAATATGGCAACACTAATTCCGACGCATTTAACCCAGTAGGGGTACCGATTGCCCCTAACCCGCAAGCTTCTCAACTGGTCATGACAATGAGCTTTCAGACCGGCTGTAATCTCAATTATTATGTAGAATCTCTCAGCGAAAACCCATTTAATGAGATCACTGATCTAAATGGAAATGCCATTTCCTACACCATTCAGCCATTGGCAGGAGGCTCATTGCCCATCGAGTGGCTTGATTTTCAGGCTTGGCGATATGGACCCAAAGAAGCCATACTGGAGTGGACTACAGGAGAAGAACAAAATAATTCCCATTTCGAGATAGAGCGCTCTGTTGACAATCTTGTATTCACTAGGGTGGGAGAAGTTGCAGCAAAGAGTCAGATTCAGGAGATCAATCAATATAGTTTCTTGGATCAAGACTTAAATAGTGGAATTTGGTATTATCGTATCCGACAAGTAGATCATAGCGGCAATACTAGCTATTCAGAAACTCGCATGGTAAACATGACGGGAGGAGATACTTGGAGCTTTGAACTACTCCCCAATCCGGCTTCTGAGACAACCAAAATAACCTTACGAAGTGAGAAAGAAGATTACTTCATCATTAGATTATTTGATATGCTTGGGAAAGAAATTCAACGCCAAGAACTACCCTTGATAGATGGAGCACAAGTAGAAATAAACTTGACTCAGTTGCCAGAGGGATTGTACCATCTAGAGTTAATTAAGCAAAGCGATGGCACTCACATCACTCGACAACTCGTCAGGAGGTAAGCATAGTCAATCAACCTTACTTTTTTATTGTTTTATCTCCAAAGACAAATCTAATCGATCGCCTGCCTTTTGCAGGCGATCTTTATTGAATAATAAGGCGAAAATATGAACCATCGCAATCACCTTAATCTCCCAAGAAGTTCTCAAAATTTTTGACAAGCACGGTAATAATCATCTTATCAGTTTTATAGGTCTGAGCGTTCTGCGAAGCAGTACTAAGTGGCTTAAGAAAAGAATCCTTTCATATAATATATGATGTTGGCCGCTAAGAATAGTTTCAATTTATTTTTCAGCCTTGCTTGAAGAGCAAAATCGCTCCAAGCAAAAAAACTTTGACGCACGATAGCAAGCATAACGCGCCTTAGAGCCCATTTAATGTATCCTCATTCATACTCATTACTATTGTCCTTCCAAGAGTTCTAGACAAGTCTGATGGATAATCCCTGCCGTTTCTGGCCCCACGGAGTTGATCTCGCCATAAGGATCACTCTCATAGCCATAGATATAAGGAGGTTCTTTGTCCCACTCTGAGCGAGGGATGATGTAGCCAATCAAATCATTGGCCAGTCCAAAAATCATTTTGTAGCGCCCTGACATTTGCCCTCTCAAGGCGGGTATCTCCTGCGGAGGAACGTCATAATCTTGGCCTTCGGGCGCTTCTATGCCTCCATTGACAATCTCGGGATAGATTTCCCCTGGCACTTGCAGGCAACTTATCGGTCCTAGTTCCCAAGCGGCTACCTCGGTCCGCATATGCATCCATTGACTCATGCCTCGATCCAACACCCCCAAGGCAGCAGCCAATTGAAACAAAACGTTATCCAAAGGAATATCAATAGTTTTGGCTCTCAAGCTTATGCTCGCTGATTGTAGTTCAGTAACACTGCTATCAGCTAAAGCATTCAGACCCAAGCGTGCTAATTGAAGACCTTGCGCCTCAATTTTGGCAAAAGAAGGCGTCAGATAAGCAGTATCGGCAAACATATCAGCAATCGGCGTAGTAGGATGAGTAGTCATCAAGCCACCAATCGCGCCATTGATGTACACACAAACGCCTCCGAGACCTTCTATGACTACGCTATCAGCTTGATATATGCCACGCTCCATCCCTTCCCTGACATAGTGAGGGAAATCCGAACTGATCTGCATATTGCGGCTCCAAAGTGTTTCTGGATGATCAGCCCAAGCAAATAAGGAACCGAGAGTAGTATCAGCCTCTAGATCGAGGAACTGTAAAACTGTAATCCCCGGATCAAGTACCTCAGGCTTTCGGGTATCAACAACCAGCGGTATAGCCCCTGTCAAGTCTTCTCCAATTCTCAATCTAGCAGGTCGAAGGTTTGCAACAGCTTCCGTAACGGCCTCCGCGGTCCTGCGGATCACCAACTCCTGATAAACAGGATCAACCCCTGAGATCAAATCACCCGGTCCCCAAAGACCAACTAAGTCTGGGGCTTCGTGCGTATGGGTACTGGCGATGGTAGTATAGGTCAGATTGGTAGACTCAGGGATCTGTTGCCTCACTCGGATGACATCATCGTGGCCAAAGCCAATCGCATCAATCACCACCACTGCCATACGGGTATGACCATCATCAATAACCATCGCCCTAGCCCAAAGCGAATCATGAATACTTTTGGCCGCCCGATGCTTACCAAAACCCGCAATCCAAGCGGCATCAAACTCTCCATTGCCGTTTAGGTCCTCATAGGTATCACCGTCTTCGGCTTTATACATGGAGTCTTGGTTGACATCGATCCAAGTATCAGCTAGTTCTGGACTAATAGACACCTTGGCAAAACCCGCCCGAAGCGGCATGGCGTTCCCCGCAGGGATATCAATATCGACTTTATAGCCAGGAAACCGATCTGAGAGATTGTGGTTCATCCAAAATCCGAACCCCAAGAGCAGCACCAAAATCAGCAATAGAATGCGTAATAGCCATTTTTTCATAGTCCAAGTAGCTTGAGTAGTAGAACAAAGGAGACGGAATGTGCGTTTATTAATAACTTTATACAATTTTTCAGTAGGGCAAAAACACAAAAATTTGTTTCTTGCAAGCTGATTTTTTGAAAGCAGATGCCGGAACTTACTTTTTTAACCGTCGCAGACTTTAGAATTCAAGATCCAACCACTGCGTTTACGGATCTGATTCTCACCGCCCAGTGTTTTTGGTATGCCTGGAAGCTGCGGGAAAATCGTTTACAAAACAACATACTGAAGTATTTTTGGATGTATTTTGCCTTGATGGGTATTGCCTCCCTTTTTGGAGGAATCCTCGGTCATGGGATCTATTATATGGTGCATCCTCGTTGGAAGTTATTGGGGCATGCATTTATTGGCTCCGCAGTATTTTGCCTACAAAAATCCACTTTAGAAAGTCTAAAAGAGAGAATACAACCTAAGTGGAAACGAATATTTGATATTGCGATCCTCACCCAATTGATCATTTTTCTATCGGTCTTAATCTTTAGTGAAGAGATCCATTTCAACGCTGTACGTAATCAATCTGCAATTGGTCTGGTAGCGATGGTTTTGCCCTTTCATATATGGGGCAATATGTTGGATGCACGTCCCGGCCGAAAATGGGTGATTGGGGCGATTTTATGGTCATTAGTACCTGCGATTGTCTATTCGATCGAATTTTCATTTAGTAAGTGGTTTAACTACTACGATATTGGCCATGTCTTACTCATGGTAACTTTTCACTTTTTTTACCGCTCGGCCCAAGCGTTCGGCAAAGCCGAACAACTCAAAGACTCAGCTGACCTAGTCTCTGCCTGAGAAAAGCGTTTGGGAATGTCCAATAGCCAATACTGAATTTCAATCCCCAACTTATACCTTGATTATTCTACATTTGACTTCGAGATTGGAGATTCAGACAAAAAAAATCCCTCCTTTGGGTGAAGGAGGGGAAACAAATTGCAGGGTATGGAAATCAGAAATTCTTGTTTCTAGATCAAATTCATCAATACACTACAGGTCAATGCAAGCATCAATACTGATAGGGTAATAATCGTGATATATTTGCTTTTAGTAGTCAAAGCTTATGTAGTGTTTGATGATATTAAAGGTAGCCGACTTATTGCTTAGGTCACAGGATAAACTAATAAGCGTGTCGCCTCAATGAGCAAACGTGCGTGTGGATAAATCCTGTGGAAAACGAGGGTTCATCTTTGCTAAGAAATTAGTATTTTTAGTCGGCATTGTGCCAACAATTCTATCTTCCTATGCCTGATTTCGTACACCTCCATAATCATACTGAATATAGTCTCTTGGATGGAGCCGCCAAGATCAGTGATATGGTCTCCAAAGCAGCTGATCTTGGGATGTCCCATATTGCGATCACTGACCACGGCAATATGTTTGGGGTACCCAAATTTGTCCTCAAAGCCAAAAGTAAAGGTATCAAGCCGATCGTAGGCTGTGAGTTTTATATCGTTGATAGCGATGCGACTAAACGTGAAAAAGGCACCAAGCGCTACCACCAGATCATGTGGGCCAAAGACACCGAAGGTTACCACAATTTGATCAAGCTTTGCTCTTATGGATTTACCGATGGTTATTATTATAAACCTCGTATTGACAAATCGATTTTACGCAAGCACGTAGGCGGTTTGATCGCTTCTACTTGTTGTCTGGCGGGAGAAGTCAATCGTAATCTACTCGACAAAGGCGAAAAAGAGGCAGAAGCGAAACTCTATGAGTATATGGATCTCTTTGGCAAAGAGAACTACTATATCGAAATCCAAAGGCATACCCTAGGAGATATGGAGAAGTGTAATCTTTGGCTTCTTAAGATGGCCAAAAAGCACGATCTCCGCGTCATTGCGACCAATGATGTCCACTATGTCAATGAGGAAGATAGTGAAGCCCATGACTTACTACTAGCACTACAAACGCAATCTGACTATACAGATCCGAAACGCTTTCGCTTTACTGATGATAAAGGCAGACTCAATCCTCGTTTCTTTTTTAAGACGCAGGACGAGATGGCAGACCTTTTTCATGATGTCCCGGAATCACTTGAAAACACTCTGCATCTAGCAGATCGCTGCCAATTTGAGATGAATCTTGCGGGGGATATGATCTTACCTCAATACAAGGTTCCGGATGAGTATGAGGATATGGATGCTTATCTCGCAGCCATGGTGTGGGAACGCGCGCCCAAGCGTTATCCGGAGATAACTACTGAGATCAGAGAGCGGGTATTACATGAGCTCAAGATCATGAAAAAAATGGGCTATGCAGGATACTTCCTCATTGTCCAATCCTTTACCTCTGAGGCCCGTAATCGAGGCGTATATGTAGGCCCGGGTCATGGTTCTGCGGCGGGTAGCGTTGCCGCATACATCCTCGGGATCATTGATGTCGATCCACTGGAGTATGATTTGCTGTTCGAACGTTTTCTCAATCCAGAACGAGTTTCACCTCCCGATATTGATATTGATTTTGATGATGAAGGCCGCCAAGAAGTAATTGACTTTGTAATCGCTGAATACGGTCGTAAGTCGGTAAGCCAGGTGATCACTTATGGAACCATGGGAGCCAAAACAGCTCTCCGTGATGTAGGTCGTACCCTAGGCATTCAACTACAAGAAGTAAACCGTATCGCTAAGATGATACCGGATCGACCTGGTATCACCTTCAAAAAGGCGCTTGATAAAGAAAATAATCCAGATTTTGCCACAGAGTTAGGACAACTATTCCAGAGCAAAGACCCTATCATCAATAAGATGATGCGTTTTGCCAAGACGCTAGAAGGCACTGCCAGACATACGGGTATTCACGCCTGTGCGGTGATCATTGCTCCCGGCGACGTCTCCAATTATGCACCTGTTGCCACCGGCAAAGACAATGCCCTCATCACTCAGTATGATGGCCCAATGGCAGAGATGTGTGGCTTGCTTAAGATGGACTTTCTCGGTCTGAGAACGCTTTCCATCCTCAAAACTGCCATCAAACTAACCAAAGAAAATCATGGTATCGTCGTAGATCCCGACGCCATTGATCTCAACGACAAAAAAACTTACGAACTATACCAGAGAGGAGATACCGTAGCGACCTTCCAGTTTGAGTCAGATGGGATGCGTAAGTATCTCAAACAACTCCAACCGACCAATATAGAGGACCTGATCGCGATGAATGCACTTTATCGTCCGGGTCCGATGGATAATATCCCTTCCTTTGTCAATCGTAAGCATGGCAGAGAAAAGATCGTATATCCACATGATATGCTCGAACCGATCCTGAAGAATACTTATGGGATTATGGTTTATCAGGAGCAAATTATGCAGGTCGCCCGTACGATGGGACAGTACAGTATGGGAGGTGCGGATTTGCTACGTCGTGCGATGGGTAAAAAGAAGCACGATGTCATGGCCAAAGAAAAGGTCAACTTCTTAGCCGGCTCAGCCAAACAAGACGTTACTGAAAAAACAGCCAATGAAGTTTGGAGCTTGATGGAGAAATTTGCCTCCTATGGATTTAACAAATCGCACGCGGCAGCTTACTCTATCCTTGCTTTCAAGACGGCCTATATGAAAGCCCACTACCCTGCCGAGTATATGGCAGCGGTATTGACGCATAATGTCAATGATATCAAGAAAATCACCTTCTTCATTGAAGAGTGTCGCCGTATGGGTATCGAAGTATTGCCCCCTGATGTCAACGATTCCAAAGGACTATTTTCGGTCAATAAGCAAGGACAGATTCGTTTTGGCCTTGAAGCCATCAAAGGTGTAGGCCATGCCGTAGTCGAAGAAATGATCAAGCAACGCGAAGAAGAAGGGCCGTTTGAGTCAGTATTTGATATGACCGTTCGGATGCCAATCCGCTCGCTTAGTCGTAAAACGCTTGAATCATTGGTATATGCAGGTGCGGTGGATTGTTTTGGGGTAGAACGCTTTCAATACTTTCTCCCCGCCAATATTCGAGAAGAAGCCAGTATTCTCGAAAAGGCTGTCAGCTATGGCACCAAGGTCCAAATGGAGCGCAACTCCCCCCAAGTAAGTCTATTTGGTGATGCTCTAGGTGGAGATGAATCAAGTCAGATGCCAACGATCCCTGTGGGAACGATGGAAGATGGTTTGGTTCTCGAAGCATGGAGTGAGTTAGAAAAGCTCAATTATGAGAAGGACATGATTGGTTTTTACCTTTCTGGTCATCCATTGGATCGCTATAAGTGGCAGATCGATGCCTTTACTAATTGTAATTTAGGGGAGATTGAAGAGGATAAACGGGCACGTGAGATCAAAACTGCTGGGATCGTAACTAGCGTGCGCGAACGAATTTCCAAGCGTGGCAACAAATTCCTCTCTTTCACTATAGAAGACTTTTTCGACTCATTTGAGATTGCCCTATTTGGCGATCAATATGAAAAGTTCAGAGGTTTGATTCGCCAAGATGAAATGCTCTATATCTCTGGCAATTATCAAGCGCGTCGCTATGATCCGACTGACTTTGAGTTACGCATCCATGAGATCCGTCTGATGACCGAAGATTTGTTTGATAAAATGGTACGCCACCTCTGTATCGAAATTCACAACAAAGAGTTAACCGAAGGTCTACTGGACCAACTAATGCGGCTTTTTGAAGCGAATAGAGGCACCAAAGACCTCAAGTTTAGGATCAAGGATGAGGCAGTTTATGCTGACATCAATATGATTAGCTCTGAGTGGAAGGTATCGCCTAGTACGGAGATGGTGAAGGAGTTACAAGAAATGGGACTCAAGTATACGTTAGTATAGGCCGAGTTTCTTTATGAGGCCTGCTTCGCAGAACGATGGGCCGAATAAGGATTAGTCTTGGCCTACGGCTTCGAGCTCTTTTAGCTTGCGGATAGTGATTCGGCGTCTATCAAAATCGAGCAAACCTTGTTCTCTAAATTGATTGAGGACAGTCGTTACAGTTTGCCGTGAGGTACCCGTATAAGATGCAATCTCCTGATGAGTGAGATAGTTGCGTAGGATCACATTGCCCGCCAAATCAGTACGGCCACCTTTGCCAGCTTGTTCGAGGACGTATTCCGCAATGCGGGTCTTAGCATCTTTGAACAAAAGCGAAGCCAAGCGTTTTTGCGAATAGATAACCCGCTCTCCCATCAATCTGTGTAGATATTTGCGAAAGCCGTCCGTATTACGCATCATATCGACCACTTGGTCTTTGTGAAGCATGCAAAGTTCAATATCCTCAACCGCTTGAGCGTAGTCAGAGCGTTTATCTTCTCCATATACGGCTAACTCGCCGAACACTTCCCCTTCAAAAAGTACTGCTTTGATCAGTTCATTGCCATCTTCAGTATAACCCGCGATTTTGACAGCCCCTTTGTGAATAAAAAAGACCTGATCAGCTGTATCATCACTGAAATAGATAAACTCGTTCTTCTTGAAAGATCGTTTGGGTTGCTTTTCGTACTTATCTCCTCCTCCCGTAATCGGGCAAAAAAACTGGAAAAGATTGACCTCTTCGAGGAACCAAATATTGCTTTCCTGAGCCATAAGCGTGGTGCGTTTTGATAAGCGAAAATATAAAATAAAGGCTTGTGTTGCTATCAAACAACGCAAAGCTTTTGAAGAGGTTCGCTATATCGAGTTATCCTGTCGTCTAGCAGACATCTAAGCCAGAAAAGTGAAAAAGCTGTGATCTCTTCGTGATAACTTCAGACCTAATGGTCAAAGTCTTTGACTCCGGCTTCCACGCTCATCTCCATGAAATTTTCCCGAGGAGGTATCGGACAAGACCACCCATCAGAATAAGCACAATAGGGATTATAGCATTTATTGAAGTCAATCATGACAGTGTTGCCGTCAGGGATTCTCATATCCAAATAGCGGCCTCCACCATAGGTTCCTCCTTGTCCATTGGTCAGGTCCGTAAATGGTAGGAACAGATAATCTTCATAACCAGGCATACGTGCTACCTGAGGGCTAAAATAAGCGGTGAGGGTCCAGTTTTTACCATCTAGTTCGAAATGCAGCTTTGCATAGGGAACGTAGGTTTTTTGTCGATCAGGATTACTAGTCGGCATCTTGAAGGGCTCTCCATCATCCACCTTCTCTACCCTAGCCTCGACTAGATAAGTATAGTCGCCGCTATAGTATTCATTACCGGGGAAGTCAACGGCTTCCTCACGGAGAGGTGATTGTGAAGGATCTTTGAATTCTGCTTCTTTTTCGAGGCGATACTTAGCGAGTTTTTTGAGATATCGCTTTGCTTTACCATTGGGGGCAGCACTGATCAGGGCCGCAGCGAGGAAGATCAACAGAAATCGAGACATGATTTATTCATTAAGTCCAACAATGGCATCAATGCTGGTGCGAGCAATCGGATGATAGTTATCTCTGGCGCCTTCATAAATATCGCGCGCCAATTCTTCTTGGCCTGTTTGCATCATTGCCGTATAAAGAGGCGAAAGAAATTTACGACGCCCAACCTTGGTTAAAAACTTGCGCATCGCGGGATAAGCAGTTTCATATTGGCTAAGGACCGCTTGATGATACCAAGCACATTGTAGCTCTGAATTGGTACGTTTGGTGAAGCCAAAAGTATTATCCAATCGACCCATATGATCTTTGCTGATTGAATCAGGCAGAGTACGGATAAAATGTAGCCATTCGTGAGTGCTCCAATCATCAGTTTCAAGTTGATCCGCAGGTAAACCAGCAACCCATGAAGTGAGATTTTCGGAGACTTTTTGGAAGCGAGTAGACTTTGCAACCGGTATGTTGTCAGGAATGCCTGTTTGTGTAACCCATTGCTCTACTCGTATGCTTTCTTTTGCGCCCGGATGGTCATTGAGGAGCTTAGTATCTAATTCAGAGAGAAAGGTCTCAGTATCCATCGTCTGAAACGCGTGGCTGCTAAAGTATGCCTTAAGGAAGGCATCAAATTCAGCTCGGCCTACTGTTTCTTCGATCAAGCGCAAGAAATAATAGCCTTTGTCATAGGCTATTGAAGTCATCCCATCATCAGGATTACGGCCACTCAGTTCGATAGCAAGGCGCGTATCAGGGTTTTCTAAGCCCATCTCGGTCACCTCATTGGTCAAATCTTGATAGCTTATATACGCGAGCATTTCAGAATAATCTCGGCCTTTAAGTGCCTCCATAATACGGTTTTCAAAGTAAACCGTAAATCCTTCGTTGAGCCAGAAGTCGTTCCAAGTAGCATTGGTAACCAGGTTTCCAGACCATGAGTGCGCCAATTCGTGGGCCACAAGAGAGACCAACGAACGATCACCCGCTAGAATAGTAGGCGTAGCAAAAGTCAAACGAGGATTTTCCATCCCGCCAAAAGGAAAACTCGGCGGTAGCACGATCAAGTCATAGCGTTCCCACTT
>JBGCFA010000381.1:0-4276 GCA_045106675.1 Bacteroidia bacterium | reverse complement strand
ATGGTTTAGACAGAATCTGGAATTCGCCTAATCTAGAAAAGCTCATCTATCGTGGCAAGTTGGAGGTATTTCAGCTCATGCGTCGATTGTTGGCTCAGGAACGCTCAATTTTAGATAATGCACCACTTTTCAATCTTCTTCAACGCTACGTTCGCTTAAGCGATATCCAATCCCACAAACATATCCTCCGGATAGGAGCAGTCTCTCTTTGCTCAGGCAACTTTGTTTCTTTGGGACCGGAACAATTTGACGAAGATGAAGAATTTCAAAAAGCGATTCTCGCCTCTACCGCTATTCCCATCTTATGGAATCCCGTGGATGAGATTAAAACTAAAGATGGTGTGATCAAAGATTTGGTCGATGGGAGCATTAGAGACAATAGTCCCTTGGGACATGTGATCCAATATCATCCCGATGAAGTCATCATCATCAATTGTAGCTCTCCTAAAACGCCCTTAGAGTTTGAAGCAGAACCTGCCAAAAGCATGTTTTCGATTGCGAGAAGAGCCTTAGTCGATATTGCCATTGACGAAATCTTCATCAATGATATGAGGGAATTTCTCACCATCAATGACTTAGTAGGCCAAGCCAAAGCTCAGATGCCCGATATCAAGCTCTATCGCAATCATTTTGTTACGGGTAAACGGGTAGAACTCAAACAGTTTCAAACCATTCTTATCGAACCAGACGAAAACTTAGGTAATATCATAGATTTTCGCTCTGAACAAATCCAGTGGCGGATTGAAGAAGGCTATCAAGCAGCCAAAAAAGCCTTTGCCAATTATGAGAATGAAAACCTAAGCGGTTTTTATTCTAGTCGATAGGCTGTAATAAAGCCTACTTTTAGGCGACAGATAAAACACAATATTGAAATCCTGTCTGAATTATCGGGAAACGATTCCTTTTTTATAACTTCGCGGGATACGCTTTACAGAGCTAATACTAATATGGCAAATATTATCTTTTGGATTATAGTCGCGATTATTGCTGGTGCAGCCGCATTTGGTCGATATAAACTTTACGAAAAATCAGCTAAACCCGCTTGGGCTGCCTTTGTACCCGGATATAATCAGTTTATTAAACTCCAGATTATTGGCAAGCCTATCTGGTGGCTTATCCTATTATATCTCCCCGTAATCGGCGTATTGGTATGGGTCGCAATGGCGATTGAATTTGCCAAAGCATATGGCAAACACAAATTGAGTGAGCATGCCGCAGCATTGATATTCCCTTTTTATTATCTCCCCAAAATTGGGATGGATGAAAAGACGCTTTACGTAGGACCTCCAGAAGAACAGAAAAAAGTACCCGCCAAGTCTGGTATACGTGAGTGGGGAGATGCGATACTGTTTGCTGGTGTGGCTGCCTTGATTATACGCACGCTCTTCATCGAGGCATTCATGATCCCAACTAGTTCGATGGAAAACACGCTTTTAGCAGGTGATTTTCTCTTCGTTAGTAAATTTCATTATGGTTCTCGTCTGCCGATGGTTCCGGTTTCGGTACCGTTTATTCATAATAAGATTGGTTCTGGCCCTAATGCTACCCCTTCCTATTTGGACATTCTTCCGATCCCTTACCTTCGCCTACCTGGTATCAACAGTGTTGAACGCAATGACATCGTTGTATTCAATTATCCAGCCCATGATATACATGACTTAAGAGATGGGGCAGGGCTGGTCGAACCGATCAGCATGAAGGAAAACTACATCAAGCGATGTGTAGCCGTAGCGGGTGATGTACTAGAGGTTCGCGACCAACAGATATACATCAATGGCGAAAAAGGAGATAATCCAGAAAATATGCAGTTGCAATATCTGGTCAACACCTCCCAAAACTTCAATTATCGTCGTCAACTCAAAGACCTTGGCATCAGACCGAGTACTGAGAACACCAACGTCAATTGGAAAGATCTAAATAATACTACCCACTACTTTTGGGCCCCTGGCAAGATCATCAAGCAAATCGAAGCCCTCCCTCAAGTAGTAAAAGTAGATACGATAGACGAAAAAGGACCAGAATATGGCAATGGTATCTATCCCAAAATCCTCAACAAAAATGGCCGCACTTTCGCCTTCAATCGAGATTACTTTGGGCCAATCACAAAAACGAAAAAGGGGATGACAGTCAAATTGACGCTTGAAAATCTTTCGCTTTATGCTCGTTGTATTCAAGCTTACGAAGAACATGAGCTAGACTATAAAGAAAGTCAGGGTAATATCACTCAGATCACCATCGACGGCAAAGAAGCCACCGAATACACCTTTGAGATGGATTACTACTTCATGATGGGAGACAATCGTCATAACTCAGAAGATAGTCGTTATTGGGGCTTTGTACCCGAAAACCATATCGTGGGTCGTCCGCTGTTTATCTTTTTCTCTTACGAGAAATTTCCTGAACAAAATTTCTTTCAAAACATCCGCTGGAACCGCATAGGCTGGCACAAGATCAAATAATGGCAGATAATCAAGCCGCTCGTTGGCAGAGATTAGAAGAATGGTTTCGGAACTTCTTGGGTAAAAATCCCAATATGGAAGCCATCTTATTTTTGATTGGAGTGAGAGAACTCGGCAGTCCACCACGTGAGTTTGAAAAGGAAGAAAAGATGGAGTTGATACATATCGCCATCTGCCGCTTACTCTCCCAATCTGGTTATTATGAGCTATCTCATCTTGACCAAGACGGCTGGCCACATTGGAAATCACTTAAAGAACTCCCACATCAGGATATGTTCTCGCAGGTTCACTTATTGCGGGAACATATTCTGACGTATTTTGAGGAAGAAGAAATTTTCACTGCATGAACGCCTACCTCAATAGACTTTTTGCCTATCACGATTGGGCCAATTGCCAATACTTCCCCATCCTTAGCTTAGAAACGGTTCCGGCAGAATGCCTCCGTTTATATAGCCATATCCTCAATGCTCATGGTATTTGGATGGCACGTATTCTCAATCAAAAAATGCCCGTAGCTCCTTTTGACGTGCATAAGGTTGAAGACCTCAAACAGATACACGAGAGCTTTCAAGCACAAAGTATTCGCTTGCTGGAGATTGAGCGTAACTACGATCGGGTGATCAATTATACTACCTCCTCCGGAGAACGCTTTAGTAACTCTCTAGGAGACATCATGGCCCATATCGTCAACCATGGTACCTATCATCGTGGCCAAGTCGCTATGTTACTCCGCAATGCTGATATCAGTCCGGTGGCAACAGATTATATTGTTTATCTGAGAGAGTTAGATAAGGAATAATTCAAGCAAAACATTGCATTAAGAGCCTTTTCCGGCTTATAGAGTCAACCAATAATTCAGCTTCAATACCAGCGCACGATTGCGGAGTCCAAAGGTCTCTAAGCCATAATTGTCTGTATACACCAAAAAGAGGTCAGACATGGGCTTAAAGCGCCATTGTAAACGCGAATTGATATTAAAATTATCCCACTGAGTATTGTATTGGAGATAGGTCGTCCAGAAGATATTTCGATTGAAATTGACATTGATTTGCGGACCGATCAACCAGAGGTCAGCCGTACCATATGGATCAGGGAGTTGCACATAGTCTCGACTCAGGCGCAAGGCAAAGTTTCCCCAAGGCTGCTGACGAAAACGCAATAAAGTTCCTAAACTGGTTTTCGTCCCATTATAAAACTGCCCATACTCAAAGTTGAGATTATAGTTAAACTTCTTCCGTGGATCAGACTGATATTCTCCTCTCACACTATTGAAGAGATAACGTCCCACTGGCAAAGGCGTCTCTGCGACCAACTCAGTAGCAAAGGGCAAACGCACATCATTGCGCACATACCCTAAACTGACATAGCCTTGCGTATTGAACATCACCCGATAATCCAAAGTCAGATTCCAGTCATTGAGGCTACCATCATCATTTAGGATTGGGGCTGTTTCGAAGCGAGGCCCATGCTGGGTAACGCGTTCGTTGTTTTTTGGGTAAAAAGTATAATTGGTACTATTGTAAAGTATCCCATAACCCAAGCGCACGAAGGTATCTCGCTCAGCATCATAATTCATTGCTCTAGCATTGAATCCGACATCCGTATAGAAGTTTTCATCCGTCTTGCTATAAGCCGCAAAAACCTCCAGATTTCGAGATAGGTGAAACACTCCCGCAGAGTAATAGAGGTTTTTGTCATACTTCTCTGGCTTAAAGGAAGCATGCAATTGTGCCCAGCCACCCCAAGAACCTGCTTTGTTGAGATAGTTAAACTCTGCCCCGGCGTTACGGCCAAAATCATTGGCGTCAAAACTACCA
>JBGCFA010000380.1:0-31783 GCA_045106675.1 Bacteroidia bacterium | reverse complement strand
GTACCTCAGTATCCCGCAAAACAAGAAAAAACCTTTGGCGGATGCTTCGAGTACCTCAGCATCCCGCAAAACAAGAAAAAACCTTTGGTGGATGCTTCGAGTACCTCAGCATCCCGCAAAACAAGAAAAAACCTTTGGTGGATGCTGAGGCTCTCGAAGCATCTATAGCAGCTTATCACTGCTTCGCAGAACGCTTAAACATTGACTTTTGATATAGGACTATTTCTAAGCAGTCGCACCACCTACGACGATGACGATTTCGCCTTTGATAGAGGGACGCTGCTCAAAGAGACTCTTGAGTTCAGCAAGGCTGCCCCTAACGGACTCCTCATGTATCTTGCTTATCTCTCTTACGACTGCCGCAGGACGGTCAAAACCCCACATCTCTGCTAGTTGATTGAGTGTCTTTACCAATCTATGTGGTGACTCATAAAAAACCATCGTGCGGGGCTCCTCTGCAAGGCTCAATAAGCGAGTCTGACGACCTTTTTTGGGAGGTAGAAAGCCTTCGAAGACAAATCGATCACAAGGCAAACCACTGTTTACTAAGGCCGGTACAAAGGCTGTCGGGCCCGGAAGCGTCTCTATTGTGATGCCACGGCTAACGGCTTCTCGCACCAATAGAAAGCCCGGATCTGAAATTCCCGGCGTGCCTGCATCACTAATGACGGCAAGGTGTAATTCATCCGATACGATCTGGTCGAGTAGGTGAGGGACCTTTTTATGCTCGTTGTGTTGATGTAAAGCGGTTTGATGAGTACTGATTGAGTGATGCTTCAATAAGATGCCTGAAGTACGGGTATCTTCGGACGCAATGAGATCGGCTTCTTCAAGAGTACGCAGGGCGCGTAAGGTGATATCTTCAAGATTGCCGATGGGAGTGGGTACAAGAGTGATTTTTGTGCTCAAAACGCTAGGGGTATGATATAAAAATAGCCAATGCAAAAGTAATGGAGAATCATCACTTTTACATTGGCTATTAATTTTTACTAATCTCGGGTCTAAAACTTAAGTACCTGCTTGAGGATCTTAGATTTTTCGCGACTGGAGATTACTTCTTTTTCATTGCTAAGAATAATCTTGAAGCGATTGCCAAACCAAATCACAATCTCTTTTACGTGCTTGAGACCGATGATGCACGAACGATTGACCCTAAAGAACATATCAGAAGGGAGTTTGCGTTCGAAGGTATCGAGGGTCTGATTGAGTAGATAAGACTTCTCTTTGGTGTAAAGTCGTACACTACGCTCCTCTACTTCAATACAAACTACATCATTGTAATCAACGAGTTTGTATCTGTCGCGTGTTGGAATAGGTACTTTGTTTGAAAAAGGAGTTTTGATTTCCTCTGCCAATTCAGATTTCAGGATTTGGGCAATTTTTTGTTTGTCCAAGCTGGTGCCTGAGCGGTTTTCTGCTACTTTTTCAACTGCAGAACGAAGGCGATCTTCGTTAAAAGGCTTGAGCAGATAGTCCATCGCGTTGAGTTCAAATGCTTTGATGGCGTGTTCGCTGTAAGCGGTAGCAAATACGACAGATGGCATTTCTTCCAATTCAATGTTTTCGGCCACTTCCAATCCATTGAGCCCTGGCATCTCTATATCAAGAAATACGAGGTCTGGCTTTAGAGAATGGATGTGTTCTAGCGCGTCAAAACCGTTCTCTGCCGCATGGACAAGCTCTACCCCTTCGATTTTCTTGAGAAGGCGCGTCATTTTATTACGTGCCGGCAGCTCATCGTCGGCAATGAGTACACGGAGTGTAGCCATAGATATCTGTTTGTTTAAAAATATTAAGCGCTATGATAGCGTGGTATAGATGGGAGAAAAGAACGGTGTCGGATAAAAATAGCGAAGAATGATTCGAAAAAACAAAGAATTCATTCGTTCCAACTAACATAGTATCAAAAGCCGTGCCGATGTAAGGCAGACTGAATGTCCAATAAACAAGAAGAATATCGAATTTCTAAAGAGAAATTGCATCCTCAAAAATTGAAAATCAATATTCCTGATTGATTATTCCGGCTTTTTTAAAGGGATACGCATCTTTACCATCGTACCATCACCGGTATTTTCGAAATGTAGCAGATTTTTACGATCGTAAATATTTTCGAGACGGGCAATACTATTGCTTAAGCCAGTACTCTTGTATAAACGACTCAAATCAATACCCGGTCCGTTGTCGTAGACTTCACAAACCAGCTCATCGCCTTCTTTGAAGCAAGCCAAGGATACTTGACCGTCTCGCAAGATTTTGGCGATACCGTGTTTGATACAGTTTTCGGTTAGGGTCATCAAGATGAACGCTGGGATCTGCGTTTCTTTGATTTCGGGTGCTACTTCAATGTTGACGTTGAGACGGTCGCCAAACCTGATTTTTTCCAAATCAAGATAAGTGGAGATCAGATTCATCTCTTCGGAGAGTGCCACATAGTTTTGGCTAGACTTATTGAGGGTGTAGCGAAAGATATAGGCAAGTTTTTCTACAGCCTGCTCTGCCATTTCAGCAGATTCGTGTACGAGTTCGCCAATCGAGTTGAGGGTGTTGAAAAGGAAGTGGGGATTGATCTGCGAACGTAAAGCCGTAAGATTGGCTTCATAGGTCTGCTGGATCAAATCTTTTTCTCGCGCATAAAGCTGGAGAATATTGAGGGTCAATTGGGCCTGTTGGACCAGTTGAGAGATTAACTCTAGATCACTCAGATTGTATACTCCTCGTCGCTTTTTGCCAAGCATCAAGAGAGCGTGGCGTTCGGCATCGACTTTAATAGGAGAGATCAAGGAGTAGGGCAGAGCCTGTAATTGTTCCTCTGTCTTGTCGTCTAGGCGAAAGGCTGCGATCTCTTTAGACTGGGACCAAACTGTCTTGTTTTGCTCTAATTGCTTGAATATATCTACGTTGGTATTGTAATATCGCTCTTCAGCTTCGTTTTCAGCGTGGTCAGCGTTCCACCAAAGGTGAACGGTAGAGGCATTGAAAAAGTCCATCATCTTTTCGACCAGATCTGTCCGTAAGTTCACCGAAGAGGTGTACTGAGGAATCTGAGCGATAAATGATTTGAATTTATTTAAGCGTTCCTGCTGCGCAGTAACGAAATATTTGCTGAGGCGATCTTGATTGGCTTTGAGGATCAGATAAAAAACCAGCATCAATAGGATAAAGGAGATAAACTCCAATATTCGCCGGTATTGGATGCCCGGTAGATAATTGAAAAGCTGAGTGATGACTAGGTATAAGACTATACTGAAGATAAAGAATACCAAATATTGGATCGTTCGAGTGATCACTAGACTTACCTTACCAAACTGTAATTGAAGGAGGGTAGCGTTCACCAAGGGGAAAAACAATAAAAGACTGTAGCCAAAGAAAATGTGCTCACGATCTAATAGTTGTTCGCTGCCGTCAATAGAAAAATACAGTATCCCTAATAGAGATAGTAAAATCACGCCGATAAGCCCTGATACTCCACTGCTTGATCCTTGCTTTTGCTTAGAAGTCAGAAATAAGGCCAGCGCTCCTATCGTATGAACTAAGAAAAATAAGGCGGTATAATCTTCGATTAACTCATGGTAGTACTTAAGATGATGAGCAACGAAGATGATTTGATAGACATTAAATAAGATATATCCCCCACTAAGGATGGAGGGAATCAAAAAGTATAGTTTGAACTTGGCTTTGAAGTGGAAGTAACTGACTATATATAGAAAGAGCATGATACAGTAGAGGAGTATATGCACCTTCTCATAGCCAACACTGGTCAAATCAGACTCTATAATAAGGTATAGATGTCGCAATAGCCTCACGATAAAGAATAGTAAGGCGCCAAATACGACTCCGGTCAGCGGGAAATTTTCTTTCCAATTGCTACGTAAGATCGGGAAGAGGATCGCCAGCATGACTAAAGCGACAAATGCCCCAAAACCAATAATCCAGACGATCGCATGCCAATAGAGCGGAGTATGATTAAAGGTAAAGGTCAGATAAAAACCATTTGAAAAGAAAGCTTGAACGCCATTCCCACTAGGAGAATATGGGTCATTGGGCTGAATAATTGCCACAAAGGGATGGCCCGGACGTGCTGCCGCTGTGATACGATCTGCAACCTCGGGTTGAGTAATTGGATTGTAGTCCAATTCTAGCAAACGATCGCCAGCTTGGATACCTCTATATACATTTCCTTTGTAAGAGGGTAAGGGATGGACGGTTTTGGCGTATACGCCTCGTCCGGTATGTTCCCAGCTCACCCAGTCGCTACCTTTAAAGTCGGCCTCCAGTGATTCGTCGATCTGCTGGGTCTCGATCGTGCTTACATTATGTTGAAACTGATAGGTAATCCAGCCTAATCCTAGATAAAAAACGCCTAGGACAGTATACCAAATCCAGTTTTTATGGGTCATGAAGTCATTTCCTTAATGTTCGAAACTAGTATTAATCGGGCAAAGCGACAAATATGAGGGTTTGTTGTCGCTAAGCTTTGGCAAGGAAATGCTAGGGAATATTACACCTAATAAGGCTTGAGATAGCCAGAAAAATAAAGAGGCGCGATTGCTCGCGCCTCTTTGAAAAAACTAGGGGACTCAAATTCCAGTGGAATGAATCAACCCTAGCCCTTGCTCTTGTAATCCAGGATTATCGCCCTTTCAATACAAGTATAGGGCATTTCCGTCGAACGGCAGAAAAAAAATACATGAACGGTATGAATCTTTGCATGAACGGTCATTTGTGGCGGGTGAATGGTTTTTTGATATTAAGATTATAAAGGGTAATAAATGAAATTTAATTTTCGAACATAAATGTGTTGTTGATTGTTGAGTTTATTGATTTTTAATAGCTGGTAATCAGTAGTATACACGCAAAAATCCACATTTATCCATTCATGCTTACTGCACGGATAAATGTGGAAAACTATACTTTTAAAGGGTAAGAAATTGACAAATACGTATAGCGGAATATCGCTAAAGTTGAAAATTTCTCTTTCCTATACTTTCTGTATTGTGCATCCTGTAGGTCCGACTATGATTCGCTTCATTTGATGAGGTTGAAAGTCGATCGAATGCTTACACGGGTAGAAAAACAAAAAGCGTGCCATTCGAAAGAATGGCACGCTGAATTATTTTTTTAAATCAAGCTTTATCGGAAAACGATTAAGTCAGGATTCCAAAGTCAGGATCTCAAAGTTATGATTAGTGTAGATACAGATGTCCGCTGCGATGGTTAGAGCTTCGCGTACCATCTCTTCGGCGCTAAGCTGTGGTGCATGTCTTTTGAGGGCCAGCGCTGCTGAACGTGCAAAGTTAGAGCCGGAACCGATGGAAAGCACTCCTTCGTCTGGTGAGAGGACATCGCCAGTGCCGCTGATAATCAGAGCTTGTTCTTTGCTCATCACAATCAACATTGCTTCTAGTTTACGCAAGTAGCGATCAGTGCGCCAATCTTTGGCTAACTCAATGGCGGCGCGATCTAGGGTCGAGCGATACATATTGAGTTTCTCTTCAAATTTTTCCAATAAGGTAAAAGCATCTGAAGTAGAACCCGCAAAGCCCGCCATGATTTTGCCATCGTCCATCATCCGGACCTTCTTGACGTTGCTCTTGGCTACGGTATTGCCCATGCTTGCTTGGCCATCAGCCCCAAGAGCGACTTGTCCATTGTGGACAATCCCCAATACGGTAGTGGCGTGTATTTTCTGAACCATAGGTTTGTGATATGGAAAAGCCGAGAAGCGAGAGAGATCCCGCTTCTCGGCTTATGATGTTATAAGATTACTCTTCTCTGTTACGGAGAGTATGGGTATTATTTTCTTCCTTGAAGTTGTAAACGTCTCCGTAATTTTTGTTACGGCGAGCTGCTAGCCAGTCAAGACGAGGCTTAAGTTCACTCTTATCAAATACCAGACGATCTTTAGCATAGATTGCTTCTTCACGGTTGGTGAAGTTGAGATCATACTCAGGACTCATCACGATGGCTTCCTCTGGGCAAACCTCCTCGCAAAATCCGCAATAGATACAACGGAGCATGTCGATCTCAAATGTCTCTGGGTAACGCTCTTTCTGATCTTCATCATCTACCTCAGCGGCCTGCATGCTGATCGCAAGTGGTGGACAAGCACGGGCACATAAGCCACAAGCCACACAACGCTCCTTGTCATGTTCGGCCACCAATACTGGACGACCTCTAAACTCAGGACCGAAAGTAGGTTTTACCTCAGGATATTCTAGCGTTACCGAAGGACGAAAGATATGCTTGAAGGAGAACCACATCCCTTTGAAGATTTCTGGAAAATAGAGCTTTCCCCAAAAGTCCAGTTCTCTTTCCTTCTTACTGCCACGAATGATTCCTTGTTTGTTACCCATAGGTCTGCTAATTGAGAGCTAAAATTACGGCTAGATATAAATCCAACCAAACATTTTTGCAATTGTTTCCATACTTATAATCAATTGTTAATCCCGAATGGCTTATGCATCCTTATTATCACCCAATTTTTCCCCCTGTGTTCACTCAAAATCCTTAGTTTTACATATGCTCAGGGACCTAAAATATTTTTTCCTGATTTCTCGCCCGATGAATGTCCTGATTTCAGTGATTTCATTCGGGGTAGCCTGCTTTATCGCCACTGATCATTCATTCGACTTTTTGGGTCAATTTCCCTTCTGGGGCACGGCTTTGACCATCACTATTATCGCCAGTGCGGGTTATTGGATCAATGATGTATATGACTTTCGCATCGACCGCATCAATAAACCTGGCAAATTGGTTGTCAACGCTATTTTGTCAGGGAAAAAGGTCTTGACTGGATACTTCCTCGTCAATATGGGCATCTTGATGTTCTCCTTCTGGTATCTAGGCGTCAAGACCACCCACTATCAAGTTACCTTCATCAATTTCCTTTCCGTACTCCTCTTATTCATCTATGCGAGCTACCTCAAGCGGGTTAGTGTCGCCGGCAATTTGGTGATTGCTTTCTTGACGGCATTGGTGATCCTATTGGCCGGTTATTTATATCAAGTCAATATTGGTTTGACGTGGATGATTGTATTTGCCTTTGAGATTACGTTTCTCAGGGAGATCATCAAGGACATTGAGGATATCAAAGGAGATCTTAAATACAATCTGCAGACTTTGCCTATCCAGATCGGCATCCATCGTACCAAGATTGTATTATACTTACTCTATGCTGCGTTTTTGATCAGTTGTTATCTGCCCGTGATCTTGCATTATCTCAGGCATGAGGCATGGTTGTGGGAATATTTACTCAGTTCTATCATCTTGGTACAAGCCCCGACGATCTATTTGATTTATCTGTTACGCGCAGCAAAAGAAACGGAAGATTACAGCCAGCAAAGTGCTTACCTCAAGTATTTGATCTTTTTGGGACTGATTACGCTATATTTTTTATAAAACTGTGGCTACACAATCCCTCACGAAGTGGTTGATGGTTTTGAGCTATTTATAAAAATGTGGCGGCGCAATCCCGAAAGCTTTCGGGAGCGCCGCCACAAATCTCTAATGAGTATTATTTTTTATTATTGAATCACCACTTGTCGCGTGATTCTTCTTTCCCCGTTGCGGAACGCCAGCATATAAAGACCACTGCTAAGTCCCTCTACTGATAGTTCAAACTTGTTTTCACCGATTGGGAGCGTTGGGTATTGCGCTGCGCGAACGCTTTGTCCTGTAAGTGAGTATAGCGTAAGCTTGCTGCTAGAAGCGTTGACCAAGGTCGAACGGAAAGTGAAATTGAGCTTATCTGTAGCTGGATTAGGATATACACTAATTTCGCTGAAACTCAATTCATCCTCAAGCCCCACCGAGCAAGCCCCGCCCGCAGTATCGCGGTACACGACTACATAGTTCGCCGACAAGGCATAACATCCATTCGATAATGCCGAAGTAGCAGCTGTATCGCCTACGCCGACGAGCACATCACCCGTAAAGGACAAGCCCCAGACCCAGCATTCTCCGCCAGCTGCATTAGTAAAGTCAACCATATTGCCGGGCGGTAGTCCCAATATTGCTGTCGTAGGATCAGTCACCACATAGCCAAATGAACCACCCGTAGCGCTGCCTACTGACTGAAAGTCTAGTACATCTGGATCGCCATCACTGACACATACTCTCACGGTATCTTGCGAATCCGTCGTCAGTACCTCTCCGCCAGAAAGTGAATCTCTAAATATCACTACATAGTTTGCGGATAAGTCATAACAAGCATCCGTCAGCGCTACCATGCTAGCATTGTCGCCCGCCTGTGCGATGATATTGCCTGAGTATGAAAGACCCCAGACCCAACATTCTCCTACGCCAGCACCGGAGACATCTACTGTATCGGTTCCCGGAACGCCCAATATCACCGCATTGTTGTCAGTGACTACATAGGTAAAGTTCGGCCCAGCCGTATTGAAGCTATCCATCACAAAGACACCATCATCATCACCTCCTCCATTGAAGGGGCAATAATAAACGGTATCCATATTCATCTCCGTCGTGATTTCTCCTCCTGCGACCGAGTCTCGGAACGCTACCACGAAATTGTTTGAGAGGTCATAACAACCATCGGTCAACTGAGTAGTGGCTGCATTGTCACCCGCCTGTGCCAATACGTTGCCAGTATAGTTAAGGCCCCATACCCAACATTCGCCAGGTCCAGCACCGCTAACATCTATCATATCTCCTCCGGGTAGTCCGAGGATCGTTCCTTGATTGTCTGTAATTACGTATGTGAAGTTTTCTCCTCCGATCACATTGAGGCTATCCACGTTAAACATCCCCGTACCGCCGCCCATCGCGCCAATACAATAATAGATAGTGTCTTGGCCCGTCGAACTAAGGATTTCCCCAGCACTGATAGCTTCTCTGAGTACCACGACAAAGTTGCTCGATAGATCAAAGCAACCATCAGATAAGGCTACAACTGAAGCCGTATCTCCAACTTGAGCGGTGATCATGCCAGTATATGACAATCCCCAAACCCAGCATTCTCCGGCAGCTGCTTGCGAGAAATCAACATAGCCATCATCCGATAGACCTAATATTACTCCATTGGCATCGGTGATTACATAGGTATAGTTGGCATTCGAATTAGCGGTACTATCAAATCCGATGATTGCGCTTTGCTGACTACTCCCAATGCAGACAAATGCGGTATCCTGGCCCATGTCGGTCATGACCATACCCCCCTCTGCTGTATCTCTAACCACACGGATGAAGTTATTAGATAAATCAAAACAGCTATCAGTCAATGCTACCTGAGTAGCATTGGCTCCGATCAGCGCGGTAATGTTGCCCGTGTATGCCAAGCCCCATATCCAACATTCACCGATACCAGCTCCATCAAGATCGATACTATCAGCAGAAAGTACCGAAAGTATCGTAGCGTTTGCGTCAGTAATGATATAAGTATAATTGGCAGACGAAGTAGTCGTACTATCAAATCGGATCAAATCCGAAAAGCCATCTCCAGGACAAGTATAAACTGTCCCTTGCCCGTCTTCGGTCAGGACGATCCCACCATCGACTCCAGCACAAAGAGAAAAATATTGATCTCCTCCAATATTGCTCAAATCAACATTGCGAGGTTCACCAAGATTAGCTTGGCCATTGCCAATCCCACAAAGCACTTGATTAGACAAGAAATCATGCCCACTACCATTGATAAAGGCAGTGATGCGAATTTGACCAGAAGGATTGCCGATCGCACTTAATGGTATTGACCACTCGATACCCGTCGTTACTGCTGTGGGATTCCCGATCATTAAATCGCTTACACCTGCAATATTGGAGTTGTTGATGGCAATAGTACCTCCGTTGGATAAATTTTGTATCGAGCCTGCTCCACCGCCTAAGAAGGTGCCTGAACCACCAGACCCATCTGTGGGAGCAGTGTTGGCATATAGTTCATAAGGAGAATTGCCTCCGCTGGCAGTGAAATAATAGTTGGAGAAGAAAACACCATCGAAGATCAGACCATTATTATTGCCATCGTCTCCCATACGGTTGAGCCCGTTAAAATCTACGTCAGGATTGGTCCCTAATAGACGGTTCTGACCACCCGACTGAGCATCAATAAAGATTTCTAGTTTGTTAAAATTGGTCTGCAAATTTCCTGTCAGGAATAGGTAGAGCATATCTCCGTTAATCACAGCATAGGCGGCATCTAATTCAGAGCCGTTGGCTGCATCAATGGCTGGATCGGTATTATCGCCAAAGCCAGTAGTATTATTTTGTACACAAAGAGGCGTTCCATAGATTGGATCAAGCGTTCCGTCAACGACGATAGTAGAATAGCTCCCAATCGGAAAAGGAGTAACAGCAGTCGCATTACTAGTTTCACCATCAAGTGCATTGGCACCACTATAGGTGAAATTACCCAATTGGAAAGTCGAACCATCTGGTCCGGTGCCGTTTGTACGATAAGCCCAACCATCTAGATATTCCCAGGCTTCACCTGTACCGTCAGTATTGATGTCACCAAAAACATCCACTACTATATTATAGCGAAAGAGTTCGATAGCATCGTCTCCGTTGATAAAAGAAGCACTACCGCCAAAAACGTTGGGCGGAAACCCAAAAAAAGCCGTGAATTGATCAAAGTCAGAGGCCACATAAAAAAAACTACCCGCAGCAATGCTGGTGTGTGGTAAAGTATATTCGATGCCATCTGTGCCCCCGCCATTGTTCGCGGCACCTAGTCCGTAAATCCCTAAATCAGGAATATCTGAGAGCGCATAAAGTTCGATAGCTTTCGGAGTTCCGCCCGAAAGAGGGCCATCAATGACCCCAGTAATGATCAGCTGAGCCCAGCTGATACTACCGCTGAGTAAGATGACCAATGTGAGTAGTAGTAGTCGTTTCATTGAGTAGGATAAATTTGGTTTGTGGTAGGGAAAAGTACAAGTATGTGAAATGAGTTGGTCTGCAAAAGACCGATAAAGTCAAATTCTTACTTCTGCATTCTGGGTTGAGGATATTATATTTACTGTCTACTATCCCGATTGTTATGAATACTCAACATATTACCAAGATTGCAGCGGAACTCAGCCTGCAGCAACGTCAAGTCAATGCTACCTTACAATTATTACGCGAAGGAGCCACTATCCCCTTTATGGCGCGATATCGCAAGGAAGTGACCGGTAGTTTGGACGAAGTGCAATTGGGACAAATCCGAGATCGAGTGGACCAACTCGAAGCCTTGGACAAAAGACGCGAGGCCATTCTCAAGTCATTGGAAGAACGAGAACTCCTTACTCCTGAACTTAAATCAGCTATAAACAAGGCCGATTCTCTCAATATCTTAGAAGATATTTATCTGCCATATCGTCCCAAAAGACGGACACGCGCTACTATCGCCCGCGAAAAAGGCTTGGAGCCATTGGCCCAAGCAATCGCTGAGCAACGACCTAATTACGACCCCTTTAGCGAAGCTACTGCATTTGTTAGTGCCGAAAAGGACGTAGCAGATGTCGAAGCCGCCTTAAAAGGAGCCCGCGATATTATCGCTGAGTGGACCAATGAAGATGCCGACGCAAGGGCGCGGATGCGAATCTTGTTTATGAACAAAGCCATCGTCAGCGCAAAAGTGATGCGTGGCAAAGAGGAAGAGGGCATCAAGTACAAAGATTATTTCGAATGGAATGAGAGTATCGCCAAGATCCCATCTCACCGTCTGCTTGCTATGCGTCGAGGTGAAAAGGAACTGATGCTTTCGCTTTCGATCCGTCCGGAAGAAGAGGAAGCTATTACCCAATTGGAACGTCAATTTGTGCAAGGCCGCAGTGCGAGCGCAGAGCAAGTAGCCCTAGCCGTACAGGATACCTATAAGCGTCTGATGGGACCTTCTATGGAGACTGAGATAAGAGTGGCTACCAAAGACAAGGCAGATGTGGATGCCATCAACGTATTTGTTGATAACCTTCGCCAATTGCTCTTAGCTGCTCCCATTGGTAAAAAGCGAATGCTTGCTTTAGACCCCGGTTTTCGGACGGGCTGTAAAGTGGTCGCCCTTGACGAACTCGGCAATCTTAAAGAAAATACTGCTATCTATCCGCATCCTCCGATCAATAAAAGTAGTGCAGCCGCAGCGATCATTCATGATTTAGTGGCTAGACATGCTATAGAGGTGATTTCCGTTGGTAACGGAACGGCAGGTCGTGAAACCGAAGCCTTTTTAGCTAGCATCGGTTTGCCGAAAGAGATCCCCATCGTCATGGTAAGTGAGAGTGGCGCGTCTATTTACTCTGCCTCCGCCGTAGCGAGAGAAGAGTTTCCCGATCAAGATTTGACCGTTAGAGGAGCCGTTTCGATTGGCCGTCGTTTGATGGACCCGCTCGCGGAACTCGTAAAACTAGACCCTAAATCTATCGGAGTTGGACAATATCAGCATGATGTCGATCAAAACGCCCTCAAAAAGAGCCTTGATGATACGGTGATGAGCTGTGTCAATGGAGTAGGGGTGGAGGTCAATATGGCTTCTAAGGAACTCTTGACTTATGTATCCGGTCTTGGGCCCTCTTTGGCGCAAAATATTGTGAATTATCGTGCCGAGAACGGTCCCTTTCTTAGTCGAGCTGCCCTTAAAAAGGTGCCTCGATTGGGTGATAAAGCTTTTGAGCAAGCGGCTGGATTTCTGCGTATCCGAGATGCCAAAAATCCACTCGATAGCAGTGCGGTGCACCCCGAGAGCTACGGTATTGTCAAGCAAATGGCCAAGGACTTGGGCGTTAGCGTAAGCGATCTCATCGAACAAGAACCGCTACGCAAGCAAATCCAACTGCAAAAGTATGTCACTGAGACCGTAGGATTGCCTACTCTCAAAGATATCGTGGAGGAATTGGCCAAACCCGGTCGTGATCCACGGGAAAAATTTGAAGTTTTCCAGTTCGCCGCAGGCGTCAACGCAATTAGTGATCTACATGAAGGCATGGTTTTGCCGGGTATCGTAACTAATATCGTCGATTTTGGTGCGTTTGTGGATGTTGGTGTCCATCAAGATGGCTTGGTTCACCTTAGTCAGATGGCCTATAAGTACATCAAGCATCCGACAGAAGTGGTCAAGGTTCATCAACAGGTCCAAGTCAAAGTGATCGGTCTGGACATCGGACGTAAACGCATCAACCTCAGCATGAAACTTGAGGATCGTCCCCAAGAGCGCCGAGAAAAAAGACCTAATCGAGAGCGTAATCAAGATCGAGAGCGTAATCGTGGCAATGATCGTCGTTCTCGCCCAGCCGAACGCCCTTCTTTGGAGCAGAGTGAGTTTTTTAGACCCAAAAAGCAGCAGCGTAAAAAAGGAGGAGATTAATAAATTAAGCGCATGAGCTTGGGAAAAGAACTATTATTCTTTTTCAGTGCATTGGGAGTATTCAACGGATTACTCCTGAGCGGATATTTCTTGTTCCTGAGCAAGGAAAAAAGTAAAGCCAACTACTTCCTCGCAACTCTCCTATTGGCGCTATGCATGCGGATCGGTAAATCAATTTTATACTACTTTGATCCGACTCTGCCTAAAATATATCTACAAATTGGTCTGACGGGCTGCCTCTTTATCGGCCCGCTTTTGCTCCTCTATATTAGGAGTAGTTTAAAACCGACTAAGCGCGTCGATGCTTTTGAAGTTGGGACTTTGCTGATATGGGCTCTGGTCGCGATTATCGGTGGCAGCCTCTATCCCTATCAATCTTTTAGCAGTCTTTGGAATCAATACATCGTCTGGGGGATTTATTGGCAATGGTTGATTTATCTGTTGTGGACGACTTATGCCTTGTGGCCCCTAATAGTTCAAGCGCTCACTCAGTACAAAAGTCTTGATCAAGCTCAGAAGTGGCTAATAAGCGTATTTGTCGGTAATGTCTTGGTACATCTCGCTTATCGTCTGGTTCCTTTTACGCCCTATCTTTCTGGAGCCTTGATCTTTTCTAGCCTCTCATATCTATTGGGACTACTGTACTTTAGTCGTTTGAGGACTAAAACCCAGCGTTCTTCACGGAAGAAAATCATCCTCACTGAAGCAAAACCCATCAAACTAGCTTTGGAACGCTTGATGACGGAAGAGCATCTTTATAAGCAGGCCAATCTCAAACTGCCCGATCTCGCTCAAAAGCTGGGCATCTCACCTCATCTCTTATCTCAGTTTCTCAATGAAAATTTGCAGCAAAGTTTTAGCCAATATATCAATGAATATCGGGTGGCTGCTGCCGAACGCCTTTTTGAGACCCACGATCATTTTACTTTAGAGGCCATTGGTTTTGAAGCTGGCTTTAGCTCTAAATCAACTTTCTATGCGACCTACAAAAAATTGAGGGGCCAAACTCCTGCAGCCTATAAAAAAGCGCTCACAAGCACTCCAGAATTATAGTATTGGACCTATTTGGGTCTTTAGAGGCAGTTTCTAAGCCAAAGATTGAGGAGATTGTGCTTCTTCAATTATATCGATATGCAAAAATTTATTTTGGCATTATGCCTCATTTTCTTGGCTTGCGGCTTCGCCGAACGCGGCGGTCAATCCACTAAAGCGCCGATCAAAACCGTGATCATGGATGGTCTCAATCATCCGTGGAGCATTGCTTTTATCTCCAATGAAGAAGCATTGGTGAGCGAGAAAGACGGGAACCTGTTGCGGGTCAATCTCCAATCAAAGGAAAAGACGATCATCAAAGGGCTACCCGCTGATCTTGTAGATAGTATTCGAGTACGATATCGGGGTGATAATTCTGGTTTGTTCGAAGTACGTCTACATCCAGATTTTGCCGAAAATCAATACGTTTATCTTTCCTACGCGGCTAAAACAGAGGGCAAGATGACCACAAAGGTGATCAGAGCACAGCTAGCAAACGATTCGTTGCGCGAAGCGCGGACCATAATAGAGGCCGCTCCCTATACGAGACAATACTATCACTATGGTGGAGGAATGTGCTTCGGTGCGGATGGAAAGCTATATGTCACCATTGGTGAACGCTTATTTAAAGAGATTGACGAACCTGAATTGCCCATCGCGCAAGACGTGACTGATAAGCGCGGCAAAATATACCGCTTCAACGATGATGGTACAGTACCAGAAGATAATCCTGATTTTGGACCGGAAGCGGTACCGGGCCTATACGCAATCGGTATTCGTGCCGCCCAAGGTATTTGTCTCAATCCCAAGACAGGGCAAATTTGGTTTAGCGAACATGGCACGATCCAAGGCGATGAAATCAATTTGCTGCAAGCTGGCGCAAATTATGGTTGGCCAATGGTAACGACAGGACGTTATCGTAGTGATGAGTTTGATCCTAGTCCGATTGAAGGCGCCAATTATACTGACCCCATTTGGTTTTGGAAGCATACTGTTGCTCCGACAGGACTATGCTTTTATAGTGGTACGGAGTTCCCTGAATGGGAAGGTAATCTACTCGTGCCGGGTTTGTCTGGTGGAAGTCTTTGGCGAGTGCGTTTGGAAGGCGGTACGATCAAGAGTTTGGAGCAATTATTTGTAGACCAAGCTGTCCGTTCACGCAAAATCGCTCAGAGTCCGAATGGAAGACTTTATATGCTTACTGATGAGGATGATGGTAAAATAATGCGTATTCAGGCCACTGAATAATCGTGCTTTGTGTTAAGCTTAGTTATATTTTGTTTATCAAATCATTATCATACGACAATCAGATTGTTACAGGATTGTTACGATCCGCACTGAGCCTTAGTAGACCAATATTCTTGAATTGAAGAATCTCTATACCTGAGCGTTTGGTCAATTGGTGGCTAAGCATTTTTGCTCGTCTAAAGGTATTTTTGGGATACAATGGCCCAATATACGCTCGTGACAAAAGAGATAAGAATACTGATTATTGATGATGAAAAGGATATTCTAGACTTGCTAGAATATAACTTAGATCAACAAGGATATAAGGTCGCATCTGCTACCAATGGGATTGAGGCTTTAGCTATTGCAAAGAGAGTAAAGCCTCAAGTAATATTGTTAGATATTTCAATGCCGGAGATGGATGGCATTGAAACCTGTTATCGCCTCCGTGAGATCCCTGAATTGAAAAAATCTCATATTTTGTTTCTCACGGCTAGGATTGAAGAATATGTAGAAGTAGCTGCTTTTAAAGCAGGTGGAAACGATTTTATCACTAAGCCCATTAAGCCGCGCGCCCTGATCGCAAGGATCAATGCAGTGGTGGAAAAAATGACGGTTCAGGAAGACGTGATTCATGAAGTGATCAAAATTCATGATTTAGAATTAGATCGAGGTGCTTATGAAGTTAGGCGAAATGGAGAAGCAGTTCCGCTTTCACGTCTTGAGTTTGAGCTGCTTTATTATTTAGCCAAGCGAGCGGGTAAGGTTTGCGACCGGACACGTTTACTTCAGAAGGTCTGGAAAAACACTTATATCAAGGAAAGAACAGTAGATGTTCATATCCGTCGTTTGCGCAAAGTTTTAGGCGAAAGTTATATTGAAACGATCAAAGGAGTGGGCTATAAATTCCGCCCGGAATTAAATAATTGAAAGCTATCACTGATTACAGTTTAGTAACATAGTAGAGGAGACTTGTAACCATACTATAAAACTAGCCTCATTAAGGGTTCATCTATTGGAAGCACTTTTGCGATTGAAATAAACGCTTCAATAGGATATGAACCTAAACACTCCATTAAGCAAACTATTATTCCTTAGCTTTTTGATGCCGGCATTCGCCTGGGGACAAAATGCACAAATCAAAGGCCGTGTCATTGATGCGGCTAGTGAGGCACCACTCATAGGAGCTAGCGTTCGTCTGATGACGGATGGCCAGATTCGAGCGGGTGCTTATGTAGATGAGCAAGGGGCTTACCAACTTCAAGCAGGAGCGGGTACTTATATTATGATTGCTTCTTTTGCCCAATATGAGGCCGATACGAGCGAGATCGTATTAGAAGCTGGACAAGAGTTGGTGAAGAACATACAGCTCCAAGAAAAGACCTTGAATACGGTCCTCATTGTCGGCAAAAAAGACCTCGGCAGTAGTACCAGTGAGATCACAACTAAGTTTCAGGCGATTTCATCAGTAGATGGAGTTTCTGCGGAGCTGCTCGGACGAACTGGAGACAATACGGTTGCAAGTGCTTTAGCACGAGTAACGGGGGTCAGTGTAGAAGGAGGAAAGTATGTGTATGTAAGAGGCCTCGGAGACCGCTATAGTACGACCTTGGTAAATGGTGCGGCTATCCCAAACCTTGATCCCAACCGCAATGCGGTGCAGATGGATATCTTCCCTTCATCGATGGTTGACAACATTAGTGTCTTTAAAACTTTTACCCCTGACTTACCCGGCAATTTTACGGGAGGCCTGATCAATGTTGTTACTAAAGCAATACCGGAAAGCTTCAGCTTGAATTTTTCGGCTTCAATGAGTTTCAATCCTCAGGTAAATCTACGTGATGATTTCTTGTCGCAAGAAAATGGCTCTTTAGATTGGTTAGGGATGGATGATGGAAGTCGTGCGTTGCCAAGCTATGTAGAAGCCTTATCCGAAGGCATACCAGAGTTTACTACTAATGATCAGGATCAGGCGACGATTATTCAAGAAGCCACTAACTCCTTTCAATCTGATATGGAGCCTTTGCGGACAAATTCCTTTCTCAATCAAAATTACCAGTTTTCGTTCGGTGATAGTTATAGCATTGGGAAGAAACGCTTGGGTGTTTTTACTGCCTTATCTTATCGTAACACTTATTCATCTTATCAAAACGGAGAATCTAATCGTTGGAAAACCACCGGTGGAGCCGCCACTAGCCTCAATGCAAATATCTTATTGAAGGATGAGCAGTCGAGTCAGAATGTGCTTTGGGCAGGCCTAGCTGGATTATCACTTTCCCTTTCAGATGAAAGCTCCATCAGCTTTCTATACATGCACAATCAAAGTGGTAACAGCCAAGCGCGTATGCTAGAAGGGGAAATACCTCAGGATGATCCCGACCTGATTTTCCAAACGAGAGTATTAGGCTACCAAGAACGGGCATTGGATGCTTTCCAACTTCGTGGAACGCATAAAATCGGAGCAGGAGAGTTGAACTGGATTTCTTCACGTACCTTTTCTCGACAAGATGAGCCCGATCTCCGGTTCTTTAGCAATGATTATGAAACTCAGGGTGAAAATCGGGTTTACAGTATTCAGGAAAGTATTTACCCGGCACCTAACCGCTTTTATAGAGAATTGCGCGAACAAAATTGGGACACTCGTATTGATTACGAGCTGCCAATCGATTTGTCCAAAGGGACCAATCCTCGTCAATTAGTGCTGAAGTTTGGCGGAGCCTTAACCTATAAGCAACGTGATTTTAACGAAGATCGCTATGAATACACTTTAGGTAGTAAGCATCAGCGCTACAATGGTGATGCAGATGCCTTCTTCAACCCTAACAACTATGGGGTAACTTTTGATACAGTGTTTGGCTTTCCCGTGATCAACTACCGTTTATATATCGCAGATGCCTCTGAGGCTCGAAACGATTATAGCGCGAGTATGATGATCCCTGCTGCTTTTGCAATGGCGAACTTGCCACTGACTGATCGATTGGATATGATGGTCGGCGCGCGATATGAAGGATCGTTCGGTGAAACCGTATCAGGTGATGAAAATATCGCAAAAGGCGAACTCAATACTAATGATATTTTGCCTGCGGTATCTTTCAAATATGCCAAAAAGAATATGACCAAGCTTTCGAAAATGAATTTGAGAGCTGGCTATAGTCGCACCTTAGCCCGTCCTAGTTTTAGAGAGTTTGCGCCCTTTACTTCCTTTGACTTTATCGGTGATTACCTATTGAGAGGTAATCCAGAACTAGACCGTACGCTGATTGATAATTTTGACCTCCGCTGGGAGTTAGCACCTTCACCGAGTGAATTGTATTCGATTAGCTTCTTTTTCAAGGATTTTCACAATCCTATAGAGAAGGTCTTAGTACCTGAGTCTGCGGGTAATGCGCCTGAATTATATTTTGCGAATGTATCACGTGGTACTGCTTATGGAGTGGAAATTGAAGTCCGCAAGAATTTAGGATTTATTACTCCTGCTCTGAGCAACTTTCAGATTGGGGGCAATGTTTCCCTGCTTAATTCTTGGGTGAATATTGACTCAGCAGAGTATGCCGCGATAGTAGAGATAGATCCAGAGCGTGCTTCGACTCGACCTATGTATGGGCAGTCTCCTTATACCATCAATGGTGAATTGGCTTATATTGATCCGGATTTGGGAATTAAGGCAAGCCTCTCATACAATCTCTTTGGGCCACGTATCGTAGTGGTTGGTGGCAAGTCAGCACCGGATGTGTACGAACAAGCAAGAGGTTTACTTAACTTTTCTTTTAGTAAGTCCGTCGGAGAACGCTTCGATGTACAGCTTAGAGCTAACAACTTACTAGATCCTGAGTATCGACAAACTCATACTTTCCGTGGACAGGAATATGTATTCCAATCGTATCAAGTTGGGCGATCATTTTCACTCGGAATTAAAGTACATCTCTAAACGGTACAATATTTTATCATAAGAAAAGGAGTAAGCTTGAGAGCTTACTCCTTTTCTTATGGTATGAGATCAGTTGTCTATGAAATCAGGAAGTAAACAAGGCCTGTAAGGACGAGCATATTGAATACGGACCATGCGAGGGAAACGGTGTTTCTTTTGATGTAATTAACCATAACCAAATGTATTGTGCCACTAGTGGCGGTTACTATTATGAGTAGTTGTATTACCTAAATAATATTACTATAACATAAATGTAACAATAAAGTAATACATATGCAACTATTAGGTAACATTAAGTTAACATTGGGCTAGGTGTTATCTGACTTCATATAAAAAATCGCCCCTGAGATATCCCAGGGGCGATTTTTTGTGTAAAGTCTCTGAGGACTTAAAACTGCACTTCTACTTGAAATCTACCGATGAGGCTTTGCTTTGTACCAGAAGTTGAATGAGTCAAATCTGCTTGGGCTTTCAATTTATGCCCAACGATATAGCGAGATAGGCCCAAAGTGAAATCAGTTTGAGTCTTTTTGAAGTCGGCAATATCAGCATGAGGGATGGCTTGGGCAAAACGGCCTGCAATTTCAAAGTTGTTAGCAAAGAGATAGCTAGTTTGAAAATTATATCCCATACCCTTGAATGCATATATCGGTGAATCTGTGATATTCTCTTCTTCTATAGAGACCGGATTGTCTACATCTAGCATTGCAAATTCTCCTTGGCTTGCAAATCCTTTGTATTTGAAGATGTAATCAACAAATAAGGTTTTGAGATCACGCGTTTCACCATTGTGAAAATAATTACCCAACTGACCTTGAGAACGGACCGCATTATCGTTAAAGCTATATGCTCCCGCGATAGCCAATTTAGGCGTGGCCTCTCTTTGTAAATCTCCCTCTACATAATTTCCCTTTTTGCTAAAGGCACCGAATGGGAGTAATTCTAAACGATAAGAGTATGCTACACCATTAGCTCGGGTATTTGGATTTTTGGCTACGCTTCGATTTTTACCTTCTCCACTTGTCAAGGAGATGGTATTGCGCACGATAAATCGTTCACCCATTTGGTGTACCAACCAGAATCCAGCATCACGGTCTGTGGTAAAGCGAGAGTTGACCAAGGAACGATCTACAAATTGAAGATTACCAGAAGAGACTAAGCGCTCTCTATTGCCCGGTAGTTTGGTTTGACCAAACCATAGCTCAAAGCCAGGGGCAAACTGCCATTTGATTACCATATCGAGGATAGGACCGGGATTGTCAATATCTTCTCCTCTCTGAGTGGATTCAAAATCACGGTTGGAGAGCCCCAATTCCGTTTTGTATTTGAGTTTTGGGCTAAACATAAAACCTTCTGCTTTGATTCGAGATCTACGGATCATAAAGGCTGATTCTCCTGGAATGCTGAGATCATCTAAGCGACGGCTATAGGTCGCTAGATTTTGCATCCGAAAATTGAGCTTCATATTGAATGAGCTATCGGCTGCAGTCAATACTACACCTTTGCCAAACTTGGCCGTGATTTGGGGCGCAGTAGAAGTCTTTTTTTGCTGTCCGAAAGCGCTAGAAGCTCCTAAAAATAGGCACAGAAAGACTAGGCCGTTTATAGAGTAACGGTTCATGAGAATATTATTAGATAGGTTCGCTAAATGCTTAAACGAAAATATTAAAACTGTTGGGAGGCAAAGATTAAGATTCCTGGTAGTAGAAAAAATACTACAATGATATAGCCAATGCCGGCCAATCGGTTCTTCAGGGTTAGGCGGCCGAGACCTTCAGCCAAACTGATTGGAATATCTCTCAATTTTCGGATAGGAAACAGTATCAATACTCCAAATAGATTGAAGAGGATATGAACAAATGCAATCGCTAAACCAGCTCCTGCTATTTCCGAATCCATAAAGAGAGCTACCATCAATGCTGTGGTGGTAGTGCCAAGATTGGCTCCCATCAAAAATGGAAAGGCTCTGCGAAGGCTTAGTTTGTCTGTTGCTATCAGAGGTACCATCAATGAAGTGGTAATAGAACTAGACTGTACTGCGGTGGTAATCGCAAAACCCGTGAGGAGAGAAGCCAATGGTTTGCCAAATATATACTGATTCATTCCGCGTTCGACACGGCCGATAATGATGCTCTTCAATACTTTGGACAACATCTGAAGGGTGAAAAACAATCCAAAGAGTGATAGAGGTAAAGTTACATATGGATTGCCCTTGGGGAAACCTTCGGAGATGGTCAAAGAGGTGATCCATTTTGCCGTATCTCCTACAAAAAACAGAATACCACTAACTTTTTCTCCCTCTTGTGCTTCAAAGAAGCTTGATAACCAAATCGCCGAACCAGAAAGAGCATGTGTAGTCATCTCTAAAGTGAAGAGAATGATTACCGTTATAATATTAAAGAAGTCATGTACACTGGCCCCTGCAACCGCTTTCTCATATTCTTTGCGATTTCCGATATGGCCCATAGCAACGATAGTACTGGTAACCGAAGTCCCTATGTTTGCGCCCATAATCAAGGGGACAGCACTTAGGATACTCATCTGGCCAACTGCGACGAGACCAACAATGATCGAAGTTGTCGTCGAAGAACTTTGAATGACTGCAGTAGCAAGCATACCAATGAACAAGCCAATAAATGGATTGGTCGTAACGCCTACAAGATCTTCTGCGAGCCCTTTTCCAAATAACTTAAAGCTACCTCCCATCAATTTGAGAGTAAGCAAAAAGAGAAAAAGAACGCCTAGAAGCTTACCCACCTTCATCATTACTTCAACAGGATTAATCGGCTGAGGTATCTCAGGACCTGAGCCTGAAGTCTGGGGGCTTGAATCTTTTTCGGGGATAAGTGTTGAGGACATTATTTGAACAATTATTTAGTTGTCCCAAAAGTAGGCTCATGTATTATATGCAAGATTACAATTGTGTTAAATGTGGGTTACATATTTGGCCCGTTTGTAACCTAATTGTTACGTAAAGGCGAAAATGAAGCACCAAAATCTACTTAAAGTTGCTTTAACCGTCTCTGTCATCTGGCAATAAAACAAGCATTAAGCAGGGGATATATTAGCCTAATGCAAACTTAACAGGCGTTTTACTATGCTTTAATCCGCTGGGAATAGCTTTAGGAAATTATTAAAGCAAATAACCAAAACCCATGCAGCGATTATTCTTTAGCATTTTTATATGCCTTATCACCTCCCTCGCAAATGCGCAGGCTACTAAGACTTTAGCAGGTGACCAATCAACTGGGACTAGCACTTGGTCCAAAGACACTGTTTACATTCTTGATGGTTTCGTTTTTGTTGACAGCTTGGAGACACTGACTATTGAGGCTGGCACTGTGATCAAAGGTGTCCCAGGCCAAGGGGCTGATGCGTCTGCTTTGATTGTCGCCCGTGGCGGAACGATTATCGCCCAAGGCACTGCCTCAGCTCCCATCATTTTTACGGCACAAGCAGATGATCTCGCAAATCCATTTGATATCGCCGAAAATACCCGCGGACTTTGGGGAGGCGTTTTGATCTTGGGCAATGCCCCGCTTAATTCTACTCCGGGCCAAAGCCAAGTCGAAGGCCTACCTACTGAAAAGAGTTTTGGACTCTATGGTGGTAATGATAGCCAAGATGACTCTGGTATCTTTAGCTATGCTTCTATTCGCTATGGCGGTACAAATATTGGTTCAGGCAATGAAATCAATGGCCTAACTCTCGCAGGTGTCGGAAGCGCGACCCAAATCGACCATGTCGAAGTGATCTTTAACAAAGATGATGGAGTCGAGTTTTTTGGTGGCAATCCTAATACTAGCTATATGGTCACCGCTTTTTGTGGGGATGATGCTTTTGATTATGACGAAGGCTTTGATGGATTAGGACAGTTCTGGTTCGTCGTTCAGTCTGATTCAGCGGGTTCTGACCGTGGAGGCGAACACGATGGAGGCACTGATCCTGAAACTGCTTCTCCATTTGCTACTCCTGTCATCTATAATGCTACTTACATTGGCCGTGGAGAGGCTGCTGGCAAGCGTGCGCTTACTTTTCGCGACAATGCTGGAGGAGAGTATCATAACTCAATCTTTATGGATTATGGCAAGGGAGTAGACATTGAAATACTCGGCAATGGTGGTACGCATAGCTTTGATCGCTTACTCGCGGGCAATCTGAAAGTAGAAAACAATATCTTTTGGAATGTCGCTGGTAATGATAGTACTGAAATATTCCAAATCACTCCGGCCAAATATGTAGGACAAACTTTGGCAGCCGATTCTGCCATGATCGTAGATTCAGCGGCGATTATTGTAAGAGGTAAATTTCTCAATGCTGGTAATTTGGCCCAAGACCCTCTATTTGCCAATGTTGAAGATTCTAGCCGTCTCGCAGGATACTACAAACTTGATCCTCGTCCAGGATGGGATGGGCCTGCCTTCCAAAGCACCAAAAGTCCCTATCCTGCTGATCCTTTCTACAAATCAGTAAACTATAAAGGCGCATTTGATAATTCTGCAGACCTATGGCTTAGAGGTTGGACACTATTAGATGAGATGTTTTACATTCCAACCAATCTCACTAGCCTAGAAGAAGAATTGGCTGCTCAGTTCGATATGACGGTAGCGCCCAATCCTAACAATGGTCGCTTTAGCGTGACACTTCAAAATCTCACTCCTGCGGAGAACGTGAAATTCACCCTTTTCAATCTGCAAGGACAATTGGTTGATATCAAAAGTGCCATGCCTACTGAGTCGCGCTTAGAAGTAGATTTTAATACTAGCAACATAGCAGCTGGTCTATATATCCTAAAAGTAGTACAAGGTCAAACCTTCGTTGGGCTTGACCGCATCCTAATAAAATAGGTTCGTATCCGATCTTTATCCATCGGACGCCCTCTCGCCCCAAAGCGAGAGGGATTTTTTTGTGAGTCGTGGAGGCGATCTGTGATAGCTATCGGGCTACGTCTCTACAATTGTAACGTGCCTGTAACCCTGACATATCAAAAGCTTGTCTCAGACCTAACCGCTAGATAATAAGCGCTTTCTACCTTTAGATTGTCCTCAATTTCATACGCCTAAGTTCTTTGCTTGGCTCCCGAAGGGGCCTATTCTCGCTAAGACCGAGATTACTCGTTCGGCAAGGCCGGTAAAAAATGTCCTTTCCCAAATCTTTCAAAAAAGTCAAAGGCGAGATATAATAGCTAGTTTTTCCTTAAATGCCATCCGGAGGGATATGGTAAGCCCCCTCACTGTCTCAGAGTCATGATGTCCCATGACTATTAAGATCGTCAAATCTCGATCTGCCTGTCCGTCTGCAGTGAATCTTGCCCCCTCCGGAATCTTTGAATACCCTTATTTCGTGCTACTTGGACATTGATTCTTGGTTTTCGTTATTGAACATCCCCATCCTTCAATAATCTAGGCATCGATGATATCTCTCGGCATTCTCTTCATATTATTGGCAATCACGATTGCGGTCGTTTGGTTGAGCAGTTTACCTAAAGCTGCAACAAGCAATGACGATATTAGAAAAGCACGCGTTCCAGCATGGCACAAAAACGCGACTATCTACGAAGTCAATCTCCGTCATTATACCCCTGCGGGAACGTTTCGCTCTTTTGAAGCCGAACTGCCGCGCCTCAAAGGGATGGGCATTGATATCCTATGGCTTATGCCGATCAATCCGATCAGTGTCAAAAATCGTAAAGGAGAACTGGGGAGTCCTTATGCCGTCGCTGATTACTTCGATGTCAATCCTGATTATGGGACGATGGTCGATTTTAAGCATCTTTTGGCGGCAATTCATGCGCAGGATATGTACTGCATTATCGATTGGGTACCTAATCATACAGGCTGGGACAATCCTTGGATCAACGAGCATCCCAATTGGTACACCCAAGATGCTGATGGCAATATCATCGACCCGATAGACTATAATACCGGCAAATCCTGGGGTTGGACAGATGTCGCAGACCTTAACTATGATATTCCGGAGATGCGCCAAGGCATGATTGATGCGATGAAGTATTGGATCGCTGATATTGGGATTGATGGCTTTAGAGTAGATGTTGCGCATGGCGTACCCGTGGACTTTTGGGCCGATTGTTCAGATGCGCTTTATGCGATCAAACCGATCTTTATGCTAGCTGAGGCTGAAGTGCCCGCTATCCGCAACAATGGCGCTTTTGTCATGGATTATGCTTGGGAGATGCACCACCTCTTCAACGAAATTGCTCAATATCAAGGGGCAAATAGAGCCGCTGGTAGTAAACTCGTCCAAGGAAATCTAGTCGAAGGAGAAGGCGCAGAGGCCGTGAAAAAAACTGCCCTAGACATTGATGCCATGCTCGCCAAGAAAGCACTAGTCAATAAGGCTGGATATGCCATGCACTTTACCTCCAATCATGATGAAAACTCATGGTCGGGCACAGAGTTTCAGCGTATGGGAGACGGCCACAAAGCCTTTGCCGTATTGGCGGCTACTTTTGATGGGATGCCTTTGATCTATAGTGGGCAGGAGTCAGCCTTGGACAAGCAACTCGAATTTTTCAAACGTGATATTATCGAATGGGGAGATTATGCCTATGAAGATTTTTATCGTCGCCTTTTCGCGCTCAAACATCGTAATCAGGCACTCTGGAATGGCAAAGAAGGCGGAGCACTAATGAAGGTCCCTACCACCAAGGATGAAAATGTATATGCCTTTGTGCGTGAAAAAAATGGCGATCAAGTGCTCGTGATCATCAACTTATCTGCTGCTTCGCAGAACGTTCAGCTGAACAGTAAGCTAGTAAATGGAGAGTATCAAGAAATATTTACGAACAAGAATCTAAAGTTTGTCTCTGGCCAAGAGCTGATGCTTGGAGCTTGGGAGTATCACGTTCTGGAACAGAAATAGGGAAACTCCCAATATCGAATCTCAATGTCCAATTTAGAAGTCTGCTCCGAATGGAGAAGTTATTAACTAATCACTAACTCGCCCATTTTTGTAGACTCGCGATCAAGCTTTGTGGAGGAAGGGGTTTGAGAAGATAGGCATTGGCTCCGGCATCTTGAGTGGCCTGCTTGGCTATATACTCGGAGCGGGCGGTGAAAAATATGATGATAGGTTGAGAGTCTAGCTGCGCTGAACGAATATGTTTACAGGCATCAATGCCATTCATTTCTGGCATCATGAGATCCATCAGGATGAGGTCTGGTTGCTCACTATTGATTAGCTCGATTGCCTCTCGCCCATTAGCACCTTCAATGACATCATACCCACTCTTTTCAAGATTGTAGCTTAGCAAATCACGGAGATCGGCTTCGTCATCGACGATCAATATTTTTTTGAGCTGTGGCATCGGACAGTATACTAGGCCAAATTTTTTCTGTAGCTGTATTTTTCTATCTCTCCAAAATAAGCGTCTGCTTGTTAATTGTAGATTACTGCGAAGTAAACTTTGCTCTAATTGTGAGATACTTTGATTTGCTTATCTGTTGAAGGCTGGATTTTCCTTAGTCTGTGAACATTTTGAGCCTCGCACCAAACGATCTGATATCTCTAGCGTTCGGCCCGGCCGGTCTCACAATAATCATACTCGGCCCTGTATTGCATCAACCGATTAAAGTGAAAAATGGGGGCTCTCTCGGAATTGAGATTATAGCCCCCTGATTTTTTTATTTGTAGCCTTCTGGCCTTACGATCCAACGACCAGCAGCAGAGTAATATCCTAACCTGCCATGCCATAGCACTCGGTATACATCTCCCAACCACTCGATCTTTTCAAATTCCATCGGTAAAATTTGTTGGCCGTACTCATTGAGTAGACCCACTAATTGGCTACGCTCACCACACTGAGTACCATTATTCATCTCTTCGAGATTGTCGAGTACAAAGTGATGATAAGCTTGTTGACGATTGAGTTTCTCTGTTGCCAGGGCGGTCTTTTGAGTCCGTGATATAGGGAAATTGTTGACAGGATTTAGCTTCAGTCTTGCCGTGTCCAATACAAAATAGAGTGTTTCACCATCTTTGGTACAACTAAAACCCTGCTCACTACGTTCGATGCGGCTGTATTTAGGACTAAGGGACCATCTGTTTTCTTGATTGAGTAGACCATAGTATTTGTCTTCTTTGACGATCGCTAGGCCATCTTGAAAATCACCTGCTTTGAGGTATTCAACTTTGCTGACCTCTTGACCGATAGTATCGATGTATCCCCACCTTTTGCCTTGGCGAATCGCTGCGACCCCCTCATAAAATGGCATCGCATAGTTGTAGGTAGGGCGAATCACAATATCTCCATTGGTATTGAGATGTCCCCATGCACGATTGTCCCAAAATGGCACTCTGCCCTCACTCAAATCTCCCAAGGCCGCGTATTTAGGCTTTATTTGCCAATTGCCTTGGGGATCTATCAGACCCCAAAGCTCGTTTTGTTGGGCGATGAGGTAGTGATCTGCCTGTATTCTATAGTCTTGTAATTGCTGGACGTGGAGGAGTTCGCCGGAGGCATTGAAAAAGAATTGGCGGCTCTGATTTTTGACACTGCAAAACCAAGGCGAAACCAATTGAGTGTTGAGGTCAACCGGACGATATAGCGAGTCATGTTGAGGGGCAACGATAAACTCTTGATTATGATCCATGGCTCCCCAACCTTCTTTGGTTTTGACAATCGCGACATCATGTTGATAAGCCTCATATTGCTGAAACATTGGAGGGATAAGCCAATTTCCGTTTGAAGCGATCAGACCCCATTCGCCTTTTATCTTAGGTGAGGTACCAAATGGGTTGGTATCTATTTTGCCTTGAGCGGACGGGTCTTTGGCTGCTCCGGGGCCCTTACAGGCGATGGCTTGTCCTTGGTCCAATGGACCCATATAGTTGACCTGATCTAGCCTACGTACAGCCCCTTTGTTATTGACGAGCACATAATAACCATTGGGTAAGATCGCACGCGCTATCTGGGATTCTTCAAAATCTTCGAGAAAAATATAAGCTAAACTCGGTTTGAGGACGAGTCTTACCTTTTGTGGATCTACAAAACCATAGAGATAGCCGGCAGTAGAGGATTTGTTGATAACGAGATCAAAAGGCATATCCGCTATTTCTCTGATAACATCAAATCTAGGGGGTAAAACTACCCCAGCATCATTGCGTAAACCCCATCTTCCATTAACTTCAAACCACTCATTGACAGCAGCCGTGCTTGTACTATCTGGGGCACCTTTACGGGCACTCTGGGCCATCGCCGGTGACTCTTTGATGATCAGTTTTTTGGCTGGATTATAGCGACCATCTTTGTAAAAGGAGATTTGGCTGACACTGTCTCTTTGTCTAAGCCTTGCGACATTGTCTAAAACTTGTATCGCATGGTAATTAGGTTCGGCCAGTAATTCTCCAAATTGGTTGATGAGCCCTAGTTTATTAGAAACATTTACTACGGCAACTGGGCCTTCGAATTGGCCTGGCTTCGAAAAGATAAACTCAGTAAGTAGCTCGGCATCGCTATCAGCTAAGGCCCATGCTTTCTTACCGCGAACCCAAAATGTGCCATTAGGCTCTGGGATGATATTTTCATATTTAGGAGGGAAGGTTTCCGTACCACTTAGGTCGATAACTGCCGCTAGATTTCCCTTTTTAGCGATGGTAGTGTTGGCAAAGAAGCTAAAATCAGAATCATAACGTAGCGGTACGATGGTGTCTCCCTGATGATTGACAACTCCCCAGTTTGAAGTCTTGGGATCTTGAAGAGCCAACTTCTGCCCATGGAGCAAACGCATATTGCCCTTAGTTTGAAGGGTGTCTTTGAGCATGGATCCTACCAAAAGGTGGTAGACTTCGCCTTCTTTGAGACTGATACAAGCTGGACCTCTCTCTGCTGCCGGGTAAAGATTGATTTTGTCATATTTGACCGGTATAAGTTTGTGTGGACTGAGCTGCCAATAGCCAGACTTACTTCCTGCCATGATGATAAAGCCTTCTTCACCTCTTGAGATCAAGCGTGGTTTAATATCGCCTTGATATAAAGTGTCTGCGTTTAGATCGAGTAGAGTATAGCTTCCATCCTTAATGAGCAACATGGCCTGTAAACTGTGCTCGGGGCCAGATTGACCTTGTGCTGCTTGATAATATTGAGAAGCTGAAAGTATAGGGCCTTCCCAATTAAATGTACGACTGGACTGGCTGGATCTTTGAATCTGCACACGGTTGACACCAAAGTACAGGCTATCAAAGTCGATGGTCTCTAAGTCCGCTAGTCGCGAACGGTAGAGACTAAAATGATCCTCAGCTTGAAAAATGCTAAGCTGATTATGAAATTTTACCTCAGGGTCATAGACGAAGGCTTGTTGATGACGTGGGACAACCATTTGTCCGTTTGTATCCACGATGCCCCAACCTGATGAACCATTGATTGGATAATGTTGACTAAATAGATAATAACCAGGCGATAAAAAGAGAAGGGTAAGTAATAAAAGTCGAAGACGCATAACTAGGGTGTATTGGCAAAGTTTAACCATTTGCCCTTGGTATTGATATAAGACATTTGTCCTTGGTGGTAAAATTGCAGTACGAACGTTCCAGGAACTGGCCTAATCAAAGGAAAATGACCTGTAAGAACCACTTTCCCTGTACGATCGACAAGCTTCATAGCTTTATTCTGAGCGACTACCACCATGCCCTCAGAAGGCTTGCCGATTTGTTGCATTGCAATAGGAAAGACATTATTGCCATTAGTGTCCAATAACAACTATCCTAAACAGACAGAGGCTACAGAATAAGCATCTTCAAAAACCTCTCCAAAAATGAACGACTGAACCCTAAACGGGATCGTATACTGATCAAAGTGCTGACAATCAGGCTTCCCCTCAAAAAAGTAAAGATTTTATTTGCTGTGCCTAATCGATTGACAACATTTGGCTAAAATACAATCTCTGTTCCGATCAATCAGGCCCGAAAGACGATTGTGATTGATTTTGCTGAGAATGAATACTGATACTAAACCTTTTTGAAATGTATATGCAGCGACATACTGATGAGATATGATCATATCAGTGTTGCGATTGATATTAACCTCAACTGTTGTTTCTTTTGGTGAGGATCAAGCTATGATTATTCTGCCCTTGAGCTGTAGGGCAAGCAAATATGCCCGCAAAACGTAGGTTTTTATAGCCAAGTATGATGATGCCTCCTGCGGAGAACGTCTGAACGCTTAGGAACGAATAAGTGCCCTTAAGGTCTTCGGATCTGCAGGGCCTTGATCTTGCAATTCAAAGGTGAAACTTTCGAGAATCTTCTTCTCTTGCTTCACAAATTGATCGCGATTGAAGCTATATAGCCGACCTTTATAAAGAGCTACCAGAAAGTTAGATTCCTTAGGAAGGTAGCGAAATTCATTATCGAACCAATGCAAAGAAGTGGGACCAAATTCGTATGGAATAACCGTATTTTCGTTGGCGATAACATGATAGACGATTGGGTTTTCGTCCTTGATATCGAGCTTTGCATAAGCCACTTGGGCTTGGATGATATTGGGCTTTTCCTGTTTATAGAAGCGATCAATATTATAAACGCCAAAATTGTTGACCGTAAACAAACTCAGCCTTTCACTCTGTTTTTTTGCTTTAGCCAAAGCTGCTTCTCTCTCTTTGCGCAATTTGGCAATACGGGCTTGACCATCTCGATAGACTTTCATCGCTGCATCAAAATCTACAGCAGCAACCACGGGCTTGACTATGATACGGGCATTCTTATTGGGCCTACTCAGATCTATATAGTAAATGTCTTTACTGCCCTTGCGAGCCGAGATTTTGACATTTGTCCATGCTTGTGCAAATATCCAGGTTTCTTTGTTGGGGTTTACTGTACCCGCCTCTTCGATACGAGCGTATTCCCATAGGATATCTTTGAAGCCTGCTAGACTCGGAAAGCGGCTATAATCAACCTCAAAGTTGAATACTTCATTGGGCTTGCTGGCCTTTTTGGGTTTGGTGGGGCTAGCTGGAACGGAAGGAAGGTTTTGGAGTAATTTTGCTCTTTTAGCGTTGGGAAGAGGTTGGTCATTGGCTTCTAGCTCTTGCCATTCTCCCTTTGTTTGATTTAGATAATATTGGCCATAGCCTCTGGTGTCCCTTTTGGGATTGTCTTCGGCATAACGATAAGATGCCATCTCTACTCTGATGGGTTTGGTATGACTGACCCTTAATACTTTTTGGTTTTGTTCGGCGCGAATTTCCATCATGCCTGCGGTCTGGAAGATTTCACGTTTTTCGCGATTCATCATATCCATGGGGATACCACTAAAGAGGACATCCACTACATCGTGGAACTCT